>NZ_AVOF01000064.1:0-10602 GCF_000465935.2 Pseudomonas sp. EGD-AK9 | reverse complement strand
CACGGCCGACCACGCAACACGCCCGCCGCGTGCTGATGCTCGAAGGCTGCGTGCAGCCGGGGCTGTCGCCCAACACCAACGCCGCCACCGCGCGCGTGCTCGATCGCCTCGGCATCGGCGTCACGCCGATCCGCGAGGCCGGCTGCTGCGGCGCCGTGGACTACCACCTCAACGCCCAGGAGGCGGGGCTCAACCGCGCGCGGCAGAACATCGACGCCTGGTGGCCGGCCATCGAAGCCGGCGCCGAAGCCATAGTACAGACCGCCAGCGGCTGCGGCGCCTTCGTCAAGGACTACGGCCATCTGCTCGCCGGCGATCCGGCCTATGCGAGCAAGGCGGCGCGGGTCAGCGCATTGGCCAAGGACCTGGTCGAGGTGCTGCAGGGCGAAGCACTGGAAAAGCTGCAGGTACGCGCGCAGCAGCGCCTGGCCTTCCACTGCCCCTGCACCCTGCAGCACGCGCAGAAGCTCGGCGGCGCGGTGGAAAGCGTGCTGAGCCGCCTCGGCTTTGGCCTCACCGCCGTGCCGGACGGCCACCTGTGCTGCGGCTCGGCCGGCACCTATTCGCTGACCCAGCCGGAGCTGTCGCGGCAGCTGCGCGACAACAAGCTCAATGCCCTGGAAAGCGGTCAGCCCGATGCCATCGTCACCGCCAATATCGGCTGCCAGACCCACCTGGACGGCGCCGGGCGCACGCCAGTGCGGCACTGGATCGAGCTGGTCGAGGAGGCGATGGAATAAGCCCGACAGTTGCCGCCCGTAGGTTGGGTTGAGTCGCGCAGCGGCGAAGCCCAACGGGCAGACGACCTGGCGAATCGCGTTGGGCTTCGCTGCGCTCAGCCCAACCTACGGAACAGGTCGAAGACAAGACCGCGCGTAGCCGGATGCCATCCGGGACGCCCCTAACAGCCCCCCCGGCATTGGTCCGGGTCAAGCACCACGAGGTATGCCATGCAGCACAAAGCCGTACTCAGCCAGAACGAAGTCACGCAGATCATCCAGGCGGCCCGCAGCGAAGCGCAGCAACAGGGCTGGGCCGTGGCCATCGCCGTGGTCGACGACGGCGGCCACCCGCTGGCGCTGGAACGCCTCGACGGCTGCGCGCCGATCGGCGCCTACATCGCCACCGAAAAGGCGCGCAGCGCCGCCCTCGGCCGTCGCGAAACCAAGGGCTACGAGGACATGGTCAATGGTGGCCGCAGCGCCTTCCTCAGCGCGCCGCTGATCACCTCGCTGGAAGGCGGCGTGCCGGTGCTGGTGGACGGCCAGGTAGTCGGCGCCGTCGGCGTGTCCGGGGTCAAGGCCGACCAGGACGCGCAGGTGGCCAAGGCGGGTATCGCGGCGCTGTAAGCCGCGCGCCGTTTCTTCCCGCCAGACGAATTTCACAGGCATCCCAGACAACCCGGATGCAGACAGGAGAACAGCAAAATGACCGAACGCGTGCAATGTCAGCGCCTGCAGGTGGCCGCCGAACTCAAGCAGTTCATCGAAAGCGAAGTGCTGCCCGGCAGCGGTATCGAGGCAGCGGCCTTCTGGAGCGGCTTCGACGCCCTGGTGCACGACCTGGCGCCGCGTAACCGCGCGCTGCTGGCCGAACGCGACCGCCTGCAGACCGAGCTGGATACCTGGCATCGCGCCAACCCCGGCCCGATCCGCGACATGGCCGCCTACCGCGCCTTCCTCGAGTCCATCGGCTACCTGCTGCCGCAGCCGGAGAAGGTCAAGGTCAGTACCGCCAATGTCGACAGCGAGATCGCCAGCCAGGCCGGCCCGCAGCTGGTGGTGCCGGTGATGAACGCGCGCTACGCGCTGAATGCCGCCAACGCCCGCTGGGGCTCGCTGTACGACGCGCTGTACGGCACCGATGCGATCAGTGAAGCGGGTGGCGCCAGCAAGGGCCCGGGCTACAACGAAGTGCGCGGCGCCAAGGTGATCGCCTTCGCCCGCGCCTTCCTCGACCAGGCGGCGCCGCTGGCCAAGGGTTCGCACGCCGACGCCCGCGCCTATGCCGTGGTCGCCGGCCAGTTGCAGGTGACCCTCAGCAGCGGCGCGCAGAGCGCCCTGGCCCAGCCGGAGAAATTCGTCGGCTACCAGGGCGAAGCGGCCACGCCGAGCGCCGTGCTGCTGAAGAATCACGGCCTGCATTTCGAGATCCAGATCGACGCCAGCAGCCCCATCGGCCGCAGCGACGCCGCCGGGGTCAAGGACGTGCTGATGGAAGCGGCGCTGTCGACCATCATGGACTGCGAGGACTCGGTGGCCGCCGTCGACGCCGCCGACAAGGTGCTGGTCTACCGCAACTGGCTGGGCCTGATGAAGGGCGACCTGGCCGAGGAGCTGGACAAGGGCGGCAAGCGCATCGTCCGTCGCCTCAACCCGGATCGGGTCTATACCGCCGCCGACGGCGGCGAGCTGTGCCTGCACGGCCGCTCGCTGCTGTTCGTGCGCAACGTCGGCCACCTGATGAGCAACCCGGCGATCCTCGATGGCGAAGGCCAGGAGATCCCCGAGGGCATTCTCGACGCGGTGGTCACCAGCCTGATCGCCCTGCACGACCTGCAGCGCCGCGGCAACTCGCGCAGCGGCAGCGTCTATATCGTCAAGCCGAAGATGCACGGCCCGTTCGAGGTGGCCTTCGCCAACGAGCTGTTCGGCCGCGTCGAGCAGCTGCTGGGCATGCCGGCCAATACCCTGAAGATGGGCATCATGGACGAGGAGCGGCGTACCAGCGTCAACCTCAAGGCCTGCATCGAAGCCGCCAGCGCACGGGTGGCCTTTATCAACACCGGCTTCCTCGACCGCACCGGCGACGAGATGCATACGGCGATGGAGGCCGGCGCCATGCTGCGCAAGGGCGACATGAAATCCAGCGCCTGGATCGCCGCCTACGAGCGCAACAACGTGCTGGTCGGCCTGGCCTGCGAGCTGCGCGGCAAGGCGCAGATCGGCAAGGGCATGTGGGCCATGCCGGACCTGATGGCGGCCATGCTCGAGCAGAAGATCGGCCACCCCAAGGCCGGCGCCAACACCGCCTGGGTGCCGTCGCCGACCGCCGCCGTGCTGCACGCCCTGCACTACCACCAGGTGGACGTGCAGGCGGTGCAACGCGAGCTGGAGCTGATCGACCTGGCCGAGCAGCGCGACGGCCTGCTGAACGACCTGCTCAGCGTGCCGGTCAGCGCCGAGCGGCCGTGGAGCGCCAGCGATATCCAGCAGGAACTGGACAACAACTGCCAGGGCATCCTCGGTTACGTGGTGCGCTGGGTCGAACAGGGCGTCGGCTGCTCCAAGGTGCCGGATATCCACAACGTCGGCCTGATGGAAGACCGCGCCACCCTGCGCATCTCGGCTCAGCACATCGCCAACTGGCTGCACCACGGCGTGGTCGGCGAAGCCCAGGTGCGCGAGGCGCTGCAGCGCATGGCCCAGGTGGTGGACGGGCAGAACGCCGGCGACGCCGCCTACCGGCCGATGGCGCCCGACTTTGAAAAATCCCACGCCTTCCGCGCCGCCTGCGACCTGGTGTTCAAGGGCCGCGAGCAGCCGTCCGGCTACACCGAGCCGCTGCTGCATGCCTGGCGCCTGCGCTTTAAAGAGGAGGTTTGAGCATCTCACCGATCATGTAGGAGCGGCGCCCCGCCGCGAAGCCGGAGAAAAGCTTCGCCCCGGGGCGGGGCTCCTACACAAGCGGGTTAACAACCGTGGATGGCTCTTGACGCCTCCACGGAGCAGTAGCAAGCCCTGACGGCTCCTGGCCGTCGGGGCTTTCGAGCATGAGCGCGGCGGCGGGCGATCCCCCTCGCCGCAGCTCGCGGAAGGGTCGGTGCCGTGGCGCCCGGCCGTTCCAGATGCGTGGCGCCGGGTATCCCCGGAAAACTGTGGTTCACAAGAAAAAGAAGGAACCAACCCATGAGTCAAACGCTGCTGTCCATCCTGGCATTCGTGCCGCTGGTGCTGGCGGGGGTACTGCTGATCGGCTTTCGCTGGCCGGCCAAGTACGCGATGCCGCTGGTGTTCGTCCTCACCGCCCTGATCGGCCTGACGGCCTGGGACATGTCCCTCAACCGGGTCGTCGCCTCCAGCCTGCAGGGGCTGATCCTCACCGCCTCGATCCTGTGGATCATCTTCGGCGCCATCCTGCTGCTCAACACCCTCAAGCATTCGGGGGGCATCAGCGCGATCCGCCGCGGCTTCTCCAACATCACCCCGGATCGCCGGGTGCAGGCGCTGATCGTCGCCTGGCTGTTCGGCTGCTTCATCGAGGGCGCCTCCGGCTTCGGCACCCCGGCGGCGGTGGCCGCGCCGCTGTTGGTGGCGCTGGGCTTCCCGGCGCTGGCCGCGGTGGTGCTGGGGATGATGGTGCAGTCCACCCCGGTGTCCTTCGGCGCGGTGGGCACGCCGATCCTGGTGGGCGTCGGCGCCGGCCTGGACAAGACCGGCATCAGCGCCCAGCTGGTGGCCAACGGCAGCGACTGGGAGACCTTCTTCCACCTGATCTACTCGCGGGTGGCGATCACCCACGGCCTGATCGGCCTGCTGATGCCGCTGGTCATGGTGATGATCATGACCCGCTTCTTCGGCAAGAATCAGAGCTGGAAGGAAGGCCTGGCGGTAGCGCCGTTCGCCATCTTCACCGCCTTCGCCTTCTCCCTGCCGTACATGGCCGCCGGGGTGTTCCTCGGCCCCGAGTTCCCGTCGATGATCGGCGCCCTGGTCGGCCTGGCCATCGTGGTGCCGGCGGCCAAGGCCGGCTTCCTGCTGCCCAAGGAGCAGTGGGACTTCGCCGACCCCAAGGACTGGCCGAGCGAGTGGATGGGCAAGATCGAGATGAAGCTGGACGATATCGCCGGCAAGACGCCGATCTCGGTGCCCATGGCCTGGGCGCCCTACCTGCTGCTGGCGGTGTTCCTGGTGATCTCGCGTACTTTCCCTGAAGTGAAGGCGGCCATGATGAGCCTGAGCTTCGGCTGGAAGGACATCCTCGGCGAGACCGGCGTGTCCGGCACCATCGAGCCGCTGTACCTGCCCGGCGGCATCCTGTGCATGGTGGTGCTGGCCACCTTCTTGCTCCATCGCATGCGTTTCGCCGAGCTCAAGGCGGCAGTGGGCGAATCGAGCAAGACCCTGCTTGGCGCCGGCTTCGTGCTGATCTTCACCATCCCCATGGTGCGCATCCTGATCAACTCGGGGGTCAATGGCAGCGACCTGATGTCGATGCCGGTGGCCATGGCGCAACTGGTGGCCGATAGCGTCGGCGGCGTCTACCCCTTCTTCGCCCCGGCCGTGGGCGCACTGGGCGCCTTCATCGCCGGCTCCAACACGGTGTCGAACCTGATGCTGGCGCAGTTCCAGTTCAACACCGCTGGGCTGATCGGGGTCTCCGGGGCGATGATGGTGGCGCTGCAGTCGGTGGGCGCGGCGGCCGGTAACATGATCGCCATCCACAACGTGGTGGCGGCCTCGGCCACCGTCGGCCTGCTCGGGCGCGAGGGCATCACCCTGCGCAAGACCATCCTGCCGACCCTCTACTACCTGCTGGCCGCCGGCTCCATCGCGCTGATCGCCATGTACCTGATGCTGATCAGCGACCCGCTGCATCTGGCCGGCTGAGACCCGACTTTGGTTGGCCCGCGCGGGGCGGCATTCGTCGCCCCGCCGCTTGGCGCCTGTCGGCAATTGCGGTAGCGTGCCTCGCGCAACTGAGATTCGCCTGAGGTTTATATGAAGAAGTGGCAATGCGTGGTCTGTGGACTGGTATACGACGAGAGCCAGGGCTGGCCTGACGAAGGCATCGCCGCCGGCACCCGCTGGGAAGACGTGCCGGAAGACTGGCTGTGCCCCGACTGCGGCGTCGGCAAGATGGATTTCGAGATGATCGAGATCGGCTGATCCCAACTCATCCCAGATAAAAGGCGACCCTAGGGTCGCCTTTTATCTGGGGCTAGTAGCGGAGCCCCGCGTATCACGTTGCGGGGCTGCCCAGCATCGATTGCAAGGCAGGCGCTATTGGGGGGCACCCCGTCGCGACCAAATCGGTGCCGGCGAAGCCGCCGAGCTCGCGCTCGCCATTAGTAGGGCTGCGGCGCGTACAGCTGGCCGGCGCCCGGCTCGCCGAGCAGCTGTTCGAGGATTTCGTGGTGCATGGCCAGCAGCTTGCCGTTGCGCTCGTTGAGACGCTTGCACTGGCCGGCGAGCTGGCCGAGCTGCTGCCAGGTGTGTTCGAGGTTGTTGCGCTGGGTCTGCGGGTAGCGCGCCAGCAGTTGCTGCATGGCGGCGTTGCCGCTACCCAGCTGGAAAGCGGCCAGCACCTTGCTGCGCCGCTCGGCGCGGGCCCTGGCCTGCTCGACCAGGGGCGTGACCTGTTCATTGAGCAGGTCGATCTGCCGGCTATCACGCTTGAGCAACTGCTGATACAGCTCCTGCATCAGACCGCGCAGTTTCAGGTAATCGGCGCAGTCCTGATGCAGGTCCTGCTCGATCACCTGAAGCAGCTGTTGCTCACGCGCCGTCACGCATCGCTACCGCTGTGGTAGGTCAGCATGCTGCCGGCCAGCGCTTGCGGGTCGCTGCTCAGCTCGCCGCGAACCAGCGCGGCCTTGAGCTGGGCGACCTTGTCCAGATCGACCTCGGGCAGGCTGCGCAGGGCCTCCTGCAGTTGCTCCAGACGCGGCTCGGCGCTGGCCGCCGCACGCGAGGCGGTGCTGGTCTGCGCACGGGCGCCCTGTACCTGGGCCGGCGCGTCGCTGGGCAGGTTGAGGCTGGGCTTGAGGTGCCTGCTGATTTCCATGATTCGAATCCAACTCGTGGTGTTATGAGGCTAAAGCGACCGACCGCGGCCGGCACTTAAATCCCTTGCCGCAAAAAATCCTCGGGAGCGACGTTTGACCTCGTCGGCGACCGCCATGGCTGGCGTGCTCGCCACTCAGCTCACCTGCGCCCGCCACCAGGCCTGGGCGGCCAGGCCATCCTGGATCTTCTGTTCCTGCTGGGCAAGCAGTTGCTGCCACTGGCTCATCTTGTGTTCGAGAAACTGGTTGATCGCCTTCTCGCTGCGCATCGCCGCCAGCAGCTCGCCCTGGATGCGCGCCAGGTTCTCCTCGGCCAGCGCCAGCTCGCGGCGCTGCAGTTCGACCATCTTGTACAGGGTGGCCTTGTAGCGCTGCTGGTTGTCGCGCTGCAAGGGCGTGGTCATCGGCACGCTGAAGCCGCACAGGCGGCTGAGCCCGGTGATGTTGTTGCGGTAGCGCTGGCACAGGTTCTGCTGGTAGCTGACCCGGCCGAGCATCTGCTGCACCTTGCTGCCGCGCAGGCTGGCCAGGCGGCCGAGCACTTCGATCTGCTGTTTCATTTGATGATGCCCTGCAGGGTGGCGATGCTGGCGCCGAGTTCGGCGCCGGCACCGACCTCCTGGCGCAGGAAGCGTTCGAGGCTGGGCGCCAGCTGCACGGCGCGGTCGGTCTTGGCGTCCATGCCGGGGGTATAGCCGCCCAGCGGGATCAGCTCCTTGATCTTCTCGAAGGTGCTGTAGAACTCCTTGAACTGACGCGCCGCGCCCTGGTGCGCCGGCTCGCTGACCTGGCTCATGCAGCGGCTGACCGAGGCGGCGATGTCGATGGCCGGGTAATGGCCGACGTCGGCCAGGCGCCGCGACAGCACGATATGGCCGTCGAGAATGGCTCGCGCGCAGTCGACGATCGGGTCCTGCTGGTCGTCGCCCTCGGCCAGCACGGTGTAGATGGCGCTGAGGCTGCCGCTGCCGCTCTCGCCGTTGCCGGCGCTTTCCACCAGCTCCGGCAGCATGCCGAACACCGACGGCGGATAACCCTTGGTCGCCGGCGGCTCGCCGAGGGCCAGGGCGATCTCGCGCTGGGCCATGGCGTAGCGGGTCAGCGAATCGACCAGCAGCAGCACGTCCCGGCCCTGGTCGCGGAAGTAGGCGGCGATGCTGTGGCACAGCTCGGCGGCCTTCAGCCGCATCAGCGGCGACTCGTTGGCCGGCGCCACCACCACCACGGCCTTGCGCAGGCCCTCCTCGCCCAGCGAATGCAGGAGAAACTCCTGCACCTCGCGGCCGCGCTCGCCGATCAGCCCGACCACCACCACCTCGGCCTTGGTCTGCCGGGTGATCATGCCCAGCAGCACGCTCTTGCCCACCCCGCTGCCGGCAAACAGACCGACGCGCTGGCCCTTGCCCAGGGTCAGCAGGGCATTGATGGCGCGCACGCCGACGTCCAGCGGCGCCCCCACCGGCCGGCGCTTGAGCGGATTGACCGTGGGCAGCTCGACCGGTAGCGGGTCGCGCCCGCCCAGCTTGCCGCGCTCGTCGAGCGGCTCGCCGAGGCCGTTGACCACCCGGCCGAGCCAGGATTCATCGATCTGCAGCAGCGCCTCGTCCTTGGCCGGGAACACCCGCGAGCCGGCGGCCAGGCCGACCGGCTTCTTGAACGGCATCAGGTAGGTGATATCGCGGTTGAAGCCGACCACCTGGGCGTCCAGCAGCGTGCCGTCGGCCTGCTCGACGCGGCAGCGCTGGCCGGTGCTGCGCTGGCAGCCAAGGCTCTCCAGCAGCAGCCCGGAAACCCGCACCAGGCGCCCGGCCACCTTGGCCAGCTGCACGCCGTCGAGCGAGCGCAGCGCTTCGTCGAGCTTGTAGTCGAGCATCTCAGGCCTCGGTCAGATGCAGGTGTTCGGCCAGGGTGTCGAGGCAGGCATCCAGGCGCTGCTGGCAACCCACGTCGGCCTCGGCCTGCGGCGTGATCACCCGGCACTCGCCGAGGGCCAGGCGCTCGTCGGCCACCAGTTTCCAGCCGGCCGCGCGCTCCGGCGCCAGCGCCTTGATCCGCGCGTATTCTTCGGGGCTGAGCAGCACCTGCACCTCGTCCGCCTCGCCCGGCATGCTCGCCAGGGCTTCCTCGACCAGGGTCAGCAGCTGGGTCGGGTGCAGGGTCAGCTCGCAGCGGATGACCTGCTGCGATACCTTCTTCACCAGCTCCAGCAGCTCCTGGCGGCGCTTGTGCTCCAGTTCGCCGAGGTACTGCTCGAGACGCTCGCTGATGCGCTGCAGCGGCTGCGCCGCCTGCTCGAACTCGCGGCGGCCTTCGCTGCGGCCCTCCTCGCGGCCCAGGCGCAAGCCCTCGGCCCGGCCTTGTTCGAAGCCGGCCTGGCGCCCGGCGTCCTCGCCCTGCTGCAGGCCGTCCTGGTAGCCCTTCTCGATGCCCTGCTGGAAGCCATCGGCCATGGCCCGCTGCAGGCCGGCGGCATCACCGCGCCAGTCCGCCGCCGGCTGACTGCTGCGCGGCGGGAAGCGATAGGCGCGCCACTGGCGGGCATCGCCCCTGATCACCTTGAGCGTCATCTCATTCCACCGTCTGTTCGCGGAACAACTGCACCTGCAGCTCGCCGCTGGCCGACATCTCGCGCACCACGGCCATGATGTCCTTGCGCACCTGCTCGACCCGGCTCAGCGGCACCGGCCCCTGGCGGCGGTTGATCGACTCCATCTGCTGCGCCTGGCGCTTGGGCAGGGCGCCGGTGATGGCGCGCACCAGCTCGGGCTCGGCGCCCTTGAGGGCGACCACCCATTCCTCCAGCGGCACCGCCTCGAGCAGCGCCTGCAGCACGTCCTGGTTCTGCCGCGAAAGGATGAAGAAGTCGTACATCTCGTCCTCGATGCGCTCCACCAGCTGGTCGTCGTGGGCGCGCAGCAGCTCGAACATCTGGTTCCGGTCGCCCTTGAAGCGGTTCATGATGTCCGCCGCCTGCTTCACCCCGCGCACCTGCGAGCCCTGGGTGCTGAGCACTGCCAGGCTGCGGTCGATCAGCTGCTCCAGCTCGGCGATCACGTCGCTGTTGACCTCGCTGAGGTTGGCGATGCGATAGAGCAGCTCGTCCTGGCGCTCCCTGGGCATGCATTCGAGCACTTCGCTGGCCATGCCCGGCGGCAGGAAGGCGAGGAACACCGCCTGCATCTGCGCGTGCTCCTTGGCGATCAGCACGGCGAACTGCTTGGGATCGAGCCACTCCATCTTGGCCATCTTGGCGCGGATCTCCTCGCCGTAGATGCTGTCGAGCAGCGACCGGGTGATCTCGCTGCCCAGCGCCTTGCTGAGCATGCCGGCCAGGTAGCCGCGCGAGGCACCCTTGATGCTGCTCTGCTCCTTGTAGTCCTCGAAGAAGCGGCCGATCACGTCGGAGACCATCGGCTGCTTGACGTTGGACAGGCGCGCCATGGCCTGGCTGATGGCGACGATCTCCTCGCGCGAGAAGTGGCGCAGCACCCCGGCGGAAATCTCGTCGCCCATGCTCAGCATGAGGATGGCGGCCTGCTCGGAGGAGCTCAGCGAACGGTTCTGCACGCGCAGGCGCATTTCCTTGGCGGTGGAACCACCGCGGCCGTCAGGCTGGGTTGAGGTCTCGTTCATTGCGCCCTATCCATTGTTTGATGACTTCCGAGACGCGCTCGGGATCGTTCTTGGCCAGCATCTGCAGATGCTCGATCTGCAGCTCCAGGCCCGAGCCGGGCGCCGGCAGGCGAATTTCCGACAGCGGATTGAGCTCGCCGAGCACCGTGGCGCCACCGTGCGGCGCGTCGCCGACGCGAGCC
>NZ_AVOF01000063.1:0-31793 GCF_000465935.2 Pseudomonas sp. EGD-AK9 | reverse complement strand
TTCGGTTTCGTGGGCCGCGGCGAGGCCGAGGTGGACGATACGCGGACGCCCTTCGGTGAGGGTGCCGGTCTTGTCGAAGGCGAGGGTGTCGACCGCATGCGCCACTTCCAGCGCCTGGGCGTCCTTGATCAGGATGCCGTGGCGCGCGGCCACGCCAGTGCCGGCCATGATCGCGGTCGGCGTGGCCAGGCCGAGGGCGCAGGGGCAGGCGATCACCAGCACCGCCACGGCGTTGAGCAGGGCGCTTTCCAGCGGCGCGCCGAACGCCAGCCAGCCGAGCAGGGTGGCCAGGGCGAGCAGCAGCACGGCCGGCACGAACACCTGGCTGACCCGGTCCACCAGCTTCTGGATCGGCGCCTTGGCCGCCTGGGCGTCCTCCACCAGGCGGATGATCCGTGCCAGCACGGTCTCCGCGCCCAGTGCGGTGGTTTCCACCAGCAGGCGGCCTTCGCCGTTGATCGCGCCGGCGGTGACCTTGTCGCCCGGCTGCTTGGCCACCGGCAGGCTCTCGCCGCTGATCAGCGCCTCGTCGGCGTGGCTGTGGCCTTCGACGACCCGGCCGTCCACCGGGAAGCGCTCGCCCGGCTTGACCACGACCCGGTCGCCGAGTGCCAGGGCATCGATGGCCACGCTCTGCTCGCGGCCGTCGACCAGGCGCACGGCGCGATCAGGGCGCAGCGCCTGCAGGGCACGGATGGCGCCGGCGGTCTGGCGCTTGGCGCGGCTTTCCAGGTACTTGCCGAGCAGGATCAGGCTGATGATCACCGCCGAGGCCTCGAAATACAGGTGCGGCATGCCGCCGGCCGGGGTCACCGCCCACTGGTACAGGCTCAGGCCGTAGCCGGCGCTGGTGCCGATGGCCACCAGCTGATCCATATTGCCGGCGCGGGCCCTGAGCGCTTGCCAGGCGGCGCGGTAGAAGCGCGCGCCGAACACGAACTGCACCGGCGTGGCCAGCAGGAATTGCACCCAGGCCGGCAGCATCCAGTGCAGGCCGAAGGGCTCGACCAGCATCGGCAGCACCAGGGGCAGGGTCAGGGCGATGGCCGCCAGCAGCACCAGGCGTTCGCGGCGCAGGCGCTTTTGCGCCATGTGCGTCTCGGACGGGCCTTGCTCGAGCAGGCGGCCATGGTAGCCGGCGGCGGCGACGGCGCGCAGGGCGAGCTGCACGTCGAAGCCGGCGAGCACCTGCAGATGGGCCTTCTCGTCGGCCAGGTTGACCGCGACGCGGGTCACCCCGGGCAGCTGGTGCAGGGCGCGTTCGATGCGGCCGACGCAACTGGCGCAGGTCATGCCGTCGATGGCCAGCTCCAGCGGCTGGCTCGGCACCCGGTAGCCGGCGCGCTCGACCGCGGCGATCAGCCCGCCGAGGCTGTCTCCCGGCGCCTCGATGCGCGCCTGTTCGCTGGCCAGGTTGACGCTGGCGCTGGTCACGTCGGGTAGCTGGCGCAAGGCGCGTTCGACGCGGCCGGCGCAACTGGCGCAGGTCATGCCTTGGATCGGCAGGTCGTAGGTGGTGAGGTTGGACATGCTGGGTCTCCCTGTAGCGAGGGCTACAGGATCAACCTTGACGCCATGGTAAGGTCAAGCACTTCAATGCACGGGCGGTGCGGCATGCAGGCGCAGGCCGGCGGCGTCCATGGCGATGCGGTAGCGGCGCACCTCGCCGGCCTGCAGTTGCAGCGCCTGGCCGCTGAGCTGGGCGATACCCAGGCCGCAGGCGCCCGGGCCCTGCAGGCCGAGACGCAGCGAAACGCTGCCCGGCGGCAGGTTGAAGGCCACCGACTGGCCCTGATACAGACGCGCCGCCAACTGGTCCTGCAGGTACAGCGCCACCTCGCAGGGGCTGGCCACCTCCAGGCGCTCGCGCGAGACGATCAGCACCGCATAGCCCTCGCCCTGGGCGGTGTCGGGCAGCGGTGCCAGGGGTTGGGCGGCGAGCGGCTGGTTCAGCAGGGCGGCGAGCAGGAGCGGGATGAGGCGCATGGCGGCGATCCTTTCGAAGACCTATTGAGCTTGGCTCATCGAGCCGGATCGGCAAGGGGTCTGCACCCGGGGGCTTGACCTTGCCACCGTGGCAAGCTCGAGACTGAACGCCGTCAAGCAAACCAACGAGGAGTGACAGATGCAGATTTTCAAGGTGAGCGGCATGTCCTGCGGTCATTGCGTGCGGGCCATCGGCGAGGCGATCAGGGCGCTGGACGATGCGGCCGAGGTGCAGGTCGACCTGGCGGGCGGCGAGGTGCGGGTGGCCAGCCGACTGAGCCAGGAGCAGTTGCTGGCGGCGATTCGTCAGGAGGGCTACCAGGCGCAGCCCGCGTAGGGTGACGCGGGTCCGCCGAGGCTGCGCGCACCATCGATTCGCGATGAGTAACGGTGCGCACCCGGCGCACCCTGCGGGGCGCTACGCCGAGCGTTTGAGTGCGGCCAGTTCGGCGTCCTTCTCTTCCCACAGCTGGTTGACCCACTGCTGGAACGCCAGGCGGTAGGCCTCGTCCTGATCGTAGTTGCGGCCGATGAACTCGCGCGGGATCTGTACCTGCTGGAAGCGCATGTGCACCGCGTCGAGACGGCCGCAGAGCAGGTCCCAGAAGCCGGGCACGCCGTGCGGGTAGTGGATGGTGACGTTGACGATGCTGTGCAGCTGCTCGCCCATGGCGTCGAGGACGAAGGCGATGCCGCCGGCCTTGGGCTTGAGCAGGTGGCGGAACGGCGAGTTCTGCTGGGCGTGCTTGGCCGCGGTCAGGCGGGTGCCCTCGAGGAAGTTGAACACCGCCACCGGGTTGCTCTTGTAGCGTGCGCAGGCGCGACGCGTGGTGGCCAGGTCCTGGCCGCGCTTCTCCGGGTGCTTGGCCAGGTATTCCTTGCTGAAGCGCTTCATGAAGGGGAATTCCAGCGCCCACCAGCACAGGCCGATCACCGGCACCCAGATCAACTCCTGCTTGAGGAAGAACTTCAGCAGCGGCAGGCGGCGGTTGAGGATGTATTGCAGCACCAGGATGTCGACCCAGCTCTGGTGGTTGCTGGTCACCAGGTAGGAATGGCGGGTGTCGAAGCGCTCCAGGCCTTGCACGTCCCACTGGATGCGGCCGACCAGGCGCATCCACCATTTGTTGACGCCGATCCAGGCCTCGGCGATGCCGTGCATGACGAAGCGCAGCGCGCGTTGCAGCGGGGCGAAGGGCAGCAATAGCTTGAGCAGGGCCACACAGAACAAGGGCCAGCACCAGAACAGGGTGTTGAGCGCCAGCAGCAGGCCGGCGAGCAGGCCGCGAAGCGGCGTGGGGAGAAAATGCAGCATGCGAAGGAGGCCTTCTGACAAGGGGCTTCTGTCGGCCCCGGGGCGGTACGAAACGGCTGCGACTATCCCTGCGCAGATCAATCGGCTGACAAGGTTAACGCCTGTGCACTGACCTGCAAGTGCCAGTGCTGACCCAGTGGTTTCGTTGGCTCGTGGGGTGCGCTGCGCGCACCGGCTTTTCCGGCTGGTGCGTACCACTCATTCCTTGGAGCGAACCCCGCGGCCCATGGCGTCGCCAAAGTGCCGCACAATGACGCAAATCCGTACTTAGCAAGCGCCGCCTTTGCCGTTACACTGCGCGACCTTTTCAGCGGACGTCTGTCCGCTTGCGCTGCCCCTGCCAGAGTGGGGCTTCGCGGTCGACGCCCGTCGACCAGTCGCTATCCTGACCCCTACGAGGACAAGCCGGTGGTCAAGAAAGCTTCGTCATTTTCCGCCCTGAGCGGTCTCGTCTATTCCACCGACACTGGTCGGCATTGCCCCGACTGCGGCCAACCGGTGGACGCCTGCAGCTGCAAGCAGAGCCAGCTTCCCGCCGGTGACGGCATCGCCCGCGTACGCCGTGAAACCAAGGGTCGTGGCGGCAAGACGGTGACCACGGTGAGCGGTGTGCCGCTGGCCGAGGAGCCACTCAAGGAGCTGGCCAGCGCGCTGAAGAAGCGCTGCGGCACCGGCGGCGCGCTGAAGGACGGGGTGATCGAGATCCAGGGCGATCATGTCGAGTTGCTCCTCGCGGAACTGAGCAAGCGCGGTTTCACCGCGAAGAAGTCCGGCGGCTGAAGCGTCATTTCCTAAACTTCGATGCTGCTCATGCGGTCAACCGCCGAGCAAACGTCATCTTGCATCCTTAATTTCCAGGCTGGCCACCTAGAGGGCCAGACTCATTCTCATGGGAGAACCCGATGTCCGCACGACGCACCCGCAAAGACGACGGCAGCCAGTGGACGGTAGCCGACAGCCGCAGTGTCTACGGTATTCGCCATTGGGGCGCCGGCTATTTTTCGATCAATGATGCCGGCCGCATCGAGGTGCGTCCCAACGGCCCGGACAGCGCGCCGATCGACCTCTACGACCAGGTCGACGAGTTGCGTCAGAGCGGTCTGTCGCTACCCTTGCTGGTGCGCTTTCCGGACATCCTGCAGGACCGCGTACGGCGCCTGACCGGTGCCTTCGACGCCAGCATCGAGCGCCTCGAATACCAGAGCCGCTACACCGCGCTGTACCCGATCAAGGTCAACCAGCAGGAGGCGGTGGTGGAGAACATCATCGCCACGCAGAACGTCTCCATCGGCCTGGAAGCCGGCTCCAAGCCCGAGCTGCTGGCGGTGCTGGCGCTGGCGCCGAAGGGCGGCACCATCGTCTGCAACGGCTACAAGGACCGCGAGTTCATCCGTCTGGCGCTGATGGGGCAGAAGCTCGGCCACAACGTGTTCATCGTCATCGAGAAGGAATCCGAGGTGCGCCTGGTGATCGAGGAGGCGGCCGAGCTCAAGGTCGCGCCGCAGATCGGCCTGCGCGTGCGCCTGTCCTCTCTGGCCTCGAGCAAGTGGGCCGACACCGGCGGCGAGAAGTCCAAGTTCGGCCTGTCCGCCGCGCAGATCCTGCAGGTGGTCGAGCGTTTCAAGGCCGCCGGCCTGGACCAGGGGATTCGCCTGCTGCATTTCCATATGGGCTCGCAGATCGCCAACATCGCCGACTACCGCAAGGGCTTCCGCGAGGCCATCCGTTACTACGGCGAGCTGCGCGCGCTGGGCCTGCCGGTCGATCACATCGACGTCGGCGGCGGCCTGGGAGTGGACTACGACGGCACCCACTCGCGCAACGCCAGCTCGATCAACTACGACATGCAGGACTACGCCGATGCCGTGGTCGACATGCTCAAGGAATTCTGCGACCGCCAGGAAATCCCCCATCCGCACATCTTCTCCGAGAGCGGCCGGGCCATGACCGCGCACCACGCCGTGCTGCTGGTGCAGGTCACCGACGTCGAGCGGCACAACGACAAGGTGCCGGAGATCGATGCGAGCGTCGAACAGCCGGAAGTGCTGCAGGTGCTGATCGAGCTGCTCGACGACAGCGACCCGGAGATGGTCGCCGAGACCTACTGGCGCGCCACCCACTACATCGAGGAAGTGGCGGCACAGTACTCGGCGGGCAAGCTCGATCTGCCGCAGAAGGCCCTGGCCGAGCAGTGCTACTTCGCCATCTGCCGGCGCCTGTACAACCAGCTCAAGGCGCGTCAGCGCTCGCACCGCGCGGTGCTCGACGAGCTCAACGACAAGCTGGCGGACAAGTACATCTGCAACTTCTCGGTGTTCCAGAGCCTGCCGGACACCTGGGCCATCGGCCAGATCCTGCCGATTCTGCCGCTGTCGCGGCTGGACGAGGAGCCGCTGCGTCGCGCCGTGCTGCAGGACCTGACCTGCGACTCCGACGGCAAGATCCGCCAGTACGTCGACGAGCAGTCGATCGAGACCAGCCTGCCGGTGCACGAGGTGCGCGAGGGCGAGGACTATGTGCTGGGCATCTTCCTGGTCGGCGCCTACCAGGAGATCCTGGGCGATATGCACAACCTGTTCGGCGACACCGACTCGGTGAACATCTATCAGAACGCCGACGGCAGCGTGTACCACGCCGGCATCGAGACCCACGACACCATCGAGGACATGCTGCGCTACGTGCACCTGTCGCCCGAGGAGCTGATGACCCACTACCGCGACAAGGTGGCCAGCGCCAGGATCAGCGCCCGCGAGCGCACCCAGTTCCTCGACGCCCTGCGTCTGGGCCTGACCCGCTCGTCCTACCTGGCCTCCTGAACCCCCTGACCGCGCGCCGCCCTGGGCGCGCGGTCAGGCCGGCCGCGGTTATTCGTGGTGCGCCTGGCCGAGGAAGGTCAGCGAGGCGAACAGGCCGCGGGTCTCGATATCCGCATCGTTCGCCACCGGCAGGCTGACCTCGGCGCTGATGATGTTCAGCCCCTGGTTGCGCACCGGTACCTGCGCGCGACCCTCGGCATCGGTCATCGCGCTGACCTGGTGCGGTGCGCCGCGGTAGTCGCCGACCAGCTCGACGCCCGCCAGCGGCTTGCCGTCCACCAGCACCCGCACCGGCAGCGACTTGCCCGGGCCGACCTTGAGCGGGTCGGTTTCCGGCACTATGACCATCCTCAGTTGATCCAGCGCCGGCAGCTGGGCGCCTTCGGCGTAGATCGCCAGGCTGTACTTGTAGGTGTGCAGCGACTGGGTCGAGTCCGCCACCTGGCTGCGGCCCTGGTTGATCCATTGGCCGTCCGGGGTTTTCGACCAGGCGCCGTTGTCCAGCGCCACGCCGAGCACGGCGGGGGGCTTCAAGGGTTGCAGGCGGGCGTGGTCGCTCAGGCGCTCGACGCTCACCGGGATCATCTTGCCGGCGGCGTCATAGGCCCAGGCGCCGCTGATCTTCTCGGCCTTGAAGACGTTGTCCTCGGCGCCGTGGCCATAGACCACTTCGATGTTGCCGCGACGCTGTTCGGTCCACAGACCATGGGCAAGGACGTTGCCGCTGGCGAACAGGCCGGCGAGTAGCAGGTAGGCAGGGATACGCATGTGAAACTCCGATTCAGAGGTTGAGGGTCAGGTTGACGCTGAGGTTGCGGGGCTCGCCGGGCAGTACCCAGACGCTGTTGAACGAGCGCTCGTAGTACTTGCGGTCGAACAGGTTGTTGAGGTTCAGGCCCAGGCTGAGGTCCTGGGTGGCCTGCCAGCGTGCGAGCAGGTCGACCGTGGTGTAGGCCGGCAGCTCGAAATCGCTGCCGGTCTGCCCGGAGCGGTCGCCGACATGGGTGATCGCGGCGCCCAGCTCCGAGCCTTGCAGGGCGCCGCCCTGGAACTGATAGACGCCCATCAGGCTGGCGCTGTTGCGGGCGATGCCGAGCAGGTCGCTACCCTCGGGAATGCTGTTGTCCTCGGTCACTTCGGCGTCGATATAGGCGTAGGCACCGATAATCCTCACGGCTTCGCTGAGCTGGCCGCTGATCTGCAGGTCGAGGCCCTGGCTGCGCGCCTTGCCGGCGGCGATGCTGTCGCCGGGACTGTTCGGGTCGGCGGTCAGCACGTTTTCCTTGTCGATATGAAACAGCGCCACGGTGGCGCCCAGGCGGCTGTCGAGCAGGTCGAGCTTGAGCCCCGTTTCATAGCCGAGACCCTTTTCCGGTTTGAACACCTGGCCCTGAGCGCCGATGGCATTGGGTTTGAACGACATCGAGGCGTTGGCGAACACGCCGACCTCCGGCGTCAGCTGATAGAGCAGGCCCGCGCGCGGGGTGGCGACCTCCTTGCTCTGCTCGTTGCTGACCCGCGTGCTGCGGTTCAGCGCGGTCTGCTCGAAACGCTCCAGGCGCACGCCGAGCAGGCCGCTCCAGCGCTCGCTGAAGGCGATCTGGTCCTGCAGGTTGAGGGCGTAGCTCTCGGTATGCTCGTGGAAGTCGTTGGGATTGACGGTGGGTGGTTTCGGTTGCCCGTAGATCGGGTTGTAGATGTCCTGGCCGTAGCCCAGGCCGGCGACGCTCTGCGGGTACTTCTGGCTGTTGCGGTAGTTCTCGTACTCCAGGCCCAGCAGCGTCTGGTGCTGCCAGCCGGCCAGCTCGAACTGGCCGTGCAGTTCGGCCTGGGTGATGCTGTCGTTCCACTCGAAACTGCGCTCGCGATAGAAGCGCGTGACCTGGTCGCCGATCAGCCGCGACGGCTCCGAGCTGTTGCCGTCCAGCGTGCCCTGGCTGTAATGGCTGGCCAGGCGCAGTTTCCAGGCATCGTTCAGATAGTGCTCGAGGCTGGCCTGCAGCAGCTGGTTGTCGTTGCGGATCTCGCCGTCGTTGGGCTCGCCGAGAAAGGTCGAGCGCTTGACCGCGCCCATCTTGCCGTCGACGGCGGGAATGCCACGGTCGAACACCGAGTCGGTGCGCGAGAACTCGCTATCGAGGGTCAGCAGGGTGTCGGGCGACAGCTGCCAGCTCAGCGCCGGGTTGACGATCTGCCGCTGGTTGCCGACGTGGTCCCGAAAACTGCCGTTGTCTTCCACCGCCAGGTTGACCCGCGACAGCAGCGTGCCCTCGGCGTTCAGCGGCGTATTGACGTCGAGACTGCTGCGGTAGCGATCCCAGCGTCCGGCGCTGGCCTTGAACTGGGTGAAGGGCTCCAGTTGCGGGCGCTTGGTGACGATATTGACCAGGCCGCCGGGGTCGCCGCGGCCGTAGAGTGCCGCGGCCGGGCCCTTGAGCACCTCCAGGCGCTCGATGGCCGAGGCGTCCGGCGAGCTGTAGCTGCCGCGGTTGATGGCGAAACCGTTGCGGTACAGTTCGCCGGTGGTGAAGCCACGCACGCTGTAGTTGAGGAAGGTCAGGCCGCCGAAGTTGTTCTGCCGCGACACGCCGCCGGCGAAATCCAGGGCGCGGTCGATGCGCGTGCTGCCGAGGTCGTCGAGCACCTGGGTGGGCACCACGGCGATGCTCTGGGGAATCGCCTCGATGCGCGTGTCGGTGCGGGTGGCGCTGGCCGAGCGCGTGGCGCGGTAGCCCTGCACCGGACCGTCGGCCAGCTCGGCGTCGGCGCTGATGATGCTGTCTTCGAGCTGGGCGGGAGATGGCGTGGCGAGGGCGCTGGGAGCCAGCAGGCTGGCAAGCAGGGCAAGGGTGGCGCGCAAGGGAAGGCTCCTGTCGATGAAATTTAATGTAATAACATAACATTAAACCCAATCGAGAAGAGTTCCCAGATGAAAATTCAGCCGATCAGTTGCCGTTAACGGGGGGGCGCAGGCCGATTTCCGCGGTCAGTTCCAGCGTCTTGCCGTTGCGCAGCACCTCGATGCGGATCTGGTCGCCCGGCTTGGTGCGCGCCACCTGGTTCATCGAGCGGCGGCCGTCGCCGGCCGGTTCGCCGTCGATGCTGAGGATCAGGTCGCCCGGCTGCAGGCCGGCCTTCTGCGCCGGGCCGTCGCGGTACAGGCCGGCGACGACGATGCCGGGGCGGCCTTCGAGGCCGAAGGACTCGGCCAGTTCCGGGGTCAGCGGCTGCACCTCGATGCCCAGCCAGCCGCGAATCACCTGGCCGTGCTCGATGATCGCCTGCATCACCTCCAGCGCCAGCTTGACCGGGATGGCGAAGCCGATGCCCTGCGAGCCGCCGGACTTGGAGAAGATCGCGGTGTTGATGCCCACCAGGTTGCCGTGGGCGTCGACCAGCGCGCCGCCGGAGTTGCCCGGGTTGATCGCCGCGTCGGTCTGGATGAAGTCCTCGTAGGTATTGAGGCCCAGCTGGTTGCGCCCGGTGGCGCTGATGATGCCCATGGTCACGGTCTGGCCGACGCCGAAGGGGTTGCCGATGGCCAGGGTGACGTCGCCGATCTTGATGGTATCGGAGCGGCCCAGGGTGATGGCCGGCAGGTCGGGCAGATCGATCTTGAGTACCGCCAGGTCGGTTTCCGGATCGGTGCCGATCACCCGCGCCAGGGTGTCGCGACCATCCTTGAGCGCCACCACTATCTGGTCGGCGCCGCTGACCACGTGGTTGTTGGTCAGCAGGTAGCCCTCGCGGCTCATCAGCACCGCCGAGCCGAGGCTCGACTCCATGCGCTGCTGGCGCGGCAGGTTGTCGCCGAAGAAGCGGCGGAAGGTGGGGTCCTCGAACAGCGGGTGCGTCGGCTTGCTCACCAGCTTGGTGGTGTAGAGGTTGGCCACCGCCGGCGAGGCGGTATCCACCGCCTCGGCATAGGACACCGGGCCTTCCTGCAGACGGCTGTAGATCGGCGCCTGCAGCATATGCACTTCCTGGCGGGGCAGGCCGACCCACTCCGGGTAGCGCTGGATAATCAACAGCGCGAGCAGCACGCCGACCAGCAAGGGCCAGCCGAGGAAACGCAGGGCCTGGGACATCGAGACGATCTCTGAGAGTTGCGAGGGGCCAAGGTGCCCCTTAAGGTGGCGCATTATAGAGAGGTGCCGGCCAATAAGGCAGCGGCCCGCAACAGCTTGTGAGGAAACCCCATGGCCATTGCCTTGTCTACCCTGGTCGCCGAAGCCGATGCCTATCTGGGCGCCGCGCGCATCGCCGATTACTGCCCCAACGGCCTGCAGGTCGAGGGGCGGCCGCAGGTGCGTCGCATCGTCAGCGGCGTCACCGCCAGCCAGGCGCTGATCGAGGCGGCCATCGACGCCGAGGCCGACGTGCTGCTGGTGCACCACGGCTACTTCTGGAAGGGCGAGAACCCTTGCGTCACCGGTATGAAGCAGCGCCGGCTGAAGGCACTGCTGGCTGCCGACATCAGCCTGCTGGCCTATCACCTGCCGCTGGATCTGCACCCCGAGGTGGGCAACAACGTGCAACTGGCGCGCCAGCTCGGCATCGTCGTCGAAGGCCCGCTGGAGCCGGACAACCCGCGCACCGTTGGCCTGGTGGGGTCGCTGGAGGAGCCGATGAGCGCCGCCGATTTCGCTCGCCAGGTGCAACAGGCGCTCGGCCGCGAGCCGCTGCTGGTGGAGGGCGAGGGACTGATCCGCCGGGTTGGCTGGTGTACAGGCGGCGGTCAGGGCTACATCGACCAGGCCATCGCCGCCGGCGCCGACCTGTACCTGACCGGCGAAGCCTCCGAGCAGACCTTCCACAGCGCGCGGGAGAACGGCATCGCCTTCATCGCCGCCGGCCACCACGCCACCGAGCGCTACGGCGTGCAGGCGTTGGGCGACTACCTGGCGCGGCGCTTCGCCCTCGAACACCTGTTTATCGACTGCCCGAATCCGATCTGAGCGCGCTTTCTTGCGGGTATAAAACTAGACCTTTTCGATCTAAGTAGCGTCCTGATTAGAAGTTGGCGCTGTGCTAGAGTGCGCCCTCGTCCACGGCCCGCCGGCCCAATTACACAGCAAACCGTGAGTAGCCATGCTCGATAAACTGACCCACCTGAAGCAGCTGGAGGCGGAAAGTATCCACATCATTCGTGAAGTGGCCGCCGAATTCGACAACCCGGTAATGCTCTATTCCATCGGTAAAGACTCTGCCGTGATGCTGCACCTGGCGCGCAAGGCGTTCTTTCCCGGCAAGCTGCCGTTCCCGGTGATGCACGTCGACACCCGCTGGAAATTCCAGGAGATGTACCGCTTCCGCGACAAGATGGTCAGCGAGATGGGCCTGGACCTGATCACCCACATCAACCCCGATGGCGTGGCGCAGGACATGAACCCCTTCACCTACGGCAGTGCCAAGCACACCGACGTGATGAAGACCGAGGGTCTCAAGCAGGCACTGGACAAGTACGGCTTCGACGCCGCCTTCGGTGGCGCGCGTCGCGACGAGGAAAAATCCCGCGCCAAGGAGCGCGTGTATTCCTTCCGCGACAGCAAGCACCGCTGGGACCCGAAGAACCAGCGTCCCGAGCTGTGGAACGTGTACAACGGCAAGGTCAAGAAGGGCGAGTCGATCCGCGTGTTCCCGCTATCGAACTGGACCGAGCTGGACATCTGGCAGTACATCTACCTGGAGCAGATCCCGATCGTGCCGCTGTACTTCGCCGCCGAGCGCGAAGTGATCGAGAGGAACGGCACCCTGATCATGATCGACGACGAGCGCATCCTCGAGCACCTGTCGGACGAGGAGAAGGCGCGCATCACCAAGAAGATGGTGCGCTTCCGCACCCTGGGCTGCTACCCGCTGACCGGCGCGGTGGAGTCCACCGCGGCGACCCTGCCGGACATCATCCAGGAAATGCTCCTGACTCGTACTTCCGAACGCCAGGGCCGGGTGATCGACCACGACGCCGCCGGCTCGATGGAAGAGAAAAAACGCCAGGGCTACTTCTAAGGATTCCGCACCATGAGTCATCAATCCGATTTGATCAGCGAGGACATCCTCGCCTACCTGGCCCAGCACGAACGCAAGGAACTGCTGCGCTTCCTCACCTGCGGCAACGTCGACGACGGCAAGAGCACCCTGATCGGGCGCCTGCTGCACGACTCCAAGATGATCTATGAAGACCATCTGGAAGCCATCAGCCGCGACTCGAAGAAGGTCGGCACCACCGGCGACGACATCGACCTGGCGCTGCTGGTCGACGGCCTGCAGGCCGAGCGCGAGCAGGGCATCACCATCGACGTGGCCTACCGCTATTTCAGTACGGCCAAGCGCAAGTTCATCATCGCCGACACCCCCGGCCATGAGCAGTACACCCGCAACATGGCCACCGGCGCGTCCACCTGCGACCTGGCGATCATCCTGATCGACGCCCGTTACGGCGTGCAGACCCAGACCAAGCGCCACAGCTTCATCGCCTCCCTGCTGGGCATCAAGCACATCGTCGTCGCGGTCAACAAGATGGACCTCAAGGACTTCGACCAGGGCGTGTTCGAGTCGATCAAGGCCGACTACCTGGCCTTCGCCGACAAGATCAGCCTCAAGCCCAGTACGCTGCATTTCGTCCCCATGTCGGCGCTCAAGGGCGACAACGTGGTCAACAAGTCCGAGCGCTCGCCCTGGTACGACGGCCAGTCGCTGATGGAAATCCTCGAGACCGTGGAAGTGGCGGGCGACCGCAATTTCGACGACCTGCGCTTCCCGGTGCAGTACGTCAACCGCCCCAACCTCAACTTCCGCGGCTTCGCCGGCACCCTGGCCAGCGGCATCGTGCGCAAGGGCGACGAAGTGATGGCGCTGCCGTCGGGCAAGACCAGCAAGGTCAAGTCCATCGTCACCTTCGAGGGCGAGCTGGAGCACGCCGGCCCCGGCCAGGCCATCACCCTGACCCTGGAAGACGAGATCGACGTGTCGCGCGGCGACATGCTGGTGCACGCCGACAACCGTCCGCAGGTCACCGACAGCTTCGAGGCCATGCTGGTGTGGATGGGCGAAGAGCCGATGCTGCCGGGCAAGAAGTACGACATCAAGCGCGCCACCAGCTACGTGCCGGGCTCGATCCCGAGCATCGTGCACCGCGTCGACGTCAACACCCTGGAGCAGGGCGCGGCCAGCGAACTGAAGCTCAACGAGATCGGCCGGGTCAAGGTCGCCCTGGATGCGCCCATTGCCCTCGACGGCTACGAGCACAACCGCACCACCGGCGCCTTTATCGTTATCGACCGCCTGACCAACGGTACCGTCGGCGCGGGCATGATCATTGCCGATCCGGTCGGCCATGGCGGCGGCCAGCACGGCCGTCTGGCCCATGTGTCGACCGAGGAGCGCGCCGCGCGCTTCGGCCAGCAGCCGGCCACCGTGCTGTTCAGCGGCCTGTCCGGCGCCGGCAAGAGCACCCTGGCCTACGCCGTGGAGCGCAAGCTGTTCGACATGGGCCGCGCCGTCTACGTGCTCGATGGCCAGAACCTGCGCCACGACCTGAACAAGGGCCTGCCGCAGGATCGCGCCGGGCGTACCGAGAACTGGCGTCGCGCCGCCCATGTGGCGCGCCAGTTCAATGAGGCCGGCCTGCTGACCCTGGCCGCCTTCGTCGCCCCGGATGCCGAGGGCCGCGAGCAGGCCAAGGCGCTGATCGGCGGCGAGCGCCTGCTCACCGTCTACGTGCAGGCCTCGCCGCAGGTCTGCCGCGAACGCGACCCGCAGGGCCTGTATGCCGCCGCCGGCGACAACATCCCCGGCGAGTCCTTCGCCTACGACGTGCCGCTGGACGCCGATCTGGTGATCGACACCCAGACCGTGTCGGTGGAAGAGGGCGTCAAGCAGGTGCTGCAGTTGCTGCGTAGCCGCGGCGCCATCTAAAGGCCTGCGCGCAATGCAAAAAGCCCCGCTCGCCAGCGGGGCTTTTTGTTGGCTGCGCTTTCGTGGCGCGTAACGGGCGAGGTCCACCTGGCCTGTCGATGCGCAGAACCGGCCTCCGCAGGTGCGAATCTATTCGCGATTGCGCGGTGAATTTCGCGGATACACCTGCGCCTTGGCGGCCATCCAGGGTGCCCGGGTCGAGCCTTCCCGGATTGCATCCGGACTACAAGGCCAATAAAAAGCCCCGCAATAGCGGGGCTCCCTGTCTTGGCCGAGGGGTTACTTCTTCAACCCGTAGCTCTCGTCCAGCATGCCGGGACCGTCGCTTTTCGGCGCGTAGTCCTTGGGCATTTCGTAGTTCTTCGGCGGGGTCAGGCGCTCACGCTTCTCGCCGCCTTCGCTGCTGCTGAGGGCGGCCAGCAGACGCTGGCGGGTCAGTTCGTCCAGGGCCAGACGATTGGCGCCGTCGGACAGGTGCTCCTGCACGTCCTGGTAGCTCTGGGTGAGTTTCTTCACCAGGCTGGCGGTGGTGTTGAAGTGGGTCACCACTTCGTTCTGGTAGGCCTCGAAGCGTGCCTGCATTTCTTCCATCTGCCGCTGCGTGCGGCTCGGTGCGGCGCTGGGCGCCAGGCGAGCGATCAGAAAGCCGACGGCAATGCCGACCACCAGGGTCAGGGCGGGTATCAACCAGGCTGTAAGGGTCTGTTCCACGAGTCCTTCCTCTCAAAACGGCTTTGCTTTACGTTAGCGGCTCGAACCTGCGCTGTATACGGCTATGCCGTGCCGCGCAGACAGTTTGCTAGACGAGTCGACCCGATCCGGGGTCACGGAGTTCTCTGTTGCTCAACCGCGAAACCGCCGTTTTTATCCCTGGCCCCGTCGGCCAGCTCGAAGCCCTTTTTCTCGAAGTGCCCGACGCCCGCGGCGTGGCGCTGATCTGCCACCCCAATCCGGTGCAGGGCGGCACCATGCTCAACAAGGTGGTTTCCACCCTGCAACGCAGCGCCCGCGACTGCGGCCTGCATACCCTGCGCTTCAATTATCGCGGCGTCGGCGCCAGTGCCGGCAGCCATGACATGGGCAGCGGCGAGGTGGACGACGCCGAAGCGGTGGCCGCCTGGCTGCGCGAAGGGTACCCGGATCTGCCGCTCACCCTGCTCGGGTTCTCCTTCGGCGGTTTCGTCGCCGCCGCGCTGGGAGCGCGTCTGGAGCGCCAGGGCGTGGCGCTGGACAAGCTGTTTATGGTGGCGCCGGCGGTGCACCGGCTGACCGCCGACAATCCGCCGGCGGCCACTTGCCCGCTGGTGCTGATCCAGCCGGACGCCGACGAAGTGGTCGAGCCGCAGGCGGTGTACGACTGGTCGGCGAACCTTGGGCGTGCCCACGAGCTGCTGAAAGTGGCAGAATGCGGCCACTTCTTTCACGGCAAGCTGACCGATCTGAAGGATCTGCTGTTGCCGCGTCTCTGAACCAGCTGTACGACAAGCGAACGCCATGACCACCCGTATCCTCACCGGCATCACCACCACCGGCACCCCGCACCTGGGCAACTACGCCGGCGCCATCCGCCCGGCCATAGTCGCCAGCCGCGCCGCGGATGCCGATTCCTTCTACTTCCTCGCCGACTACCATGCGCTGATCAAGTGCGACGACCCGGCGCGCATCCAGCGCTCGCGTCTGGAGATCGCCGCCACCTGGCTGGCGCTGGGCCTGGACGTGAACAAGGCGACCTTCTACCGCCAGTCCGACATTCCCGAGATTCCCGAGCTGTGCTGGCTGCTCACCTGCGTCGCCGGCAAGGGCCTGCTCAATCGCGCCCACGCCTACAAGGCGTCGGTGGACAAGAACGTCGAGGCCGGCGAAGACCCGGACGCCGGCATCACCATGGGCCTGTTCAGCTACCCGGTGCTGATGGCGGCGGACATCCTGATGTTCAACGCGCACAGGGTGCCGGTCGGCCGTGACCAGATCCAACACGTGGAGATGGCCCGCGACATCGGCCAGCGCTTCAACCACCTGTTCGGCGCCGGTCGCGAGCTGTTCACCCTGCCCGAGGCGGTGATCGAGGAGGAGGTGGCGACCCTGCCCGGCCTCGACGGCCGCAAGATGAGCAAGAGCTACGACAACACCATCCCGCTGTTCGGTAGCGCCAAGCAGCTCAAGGACGCCATCGCCCGCATCGTCACCGACTCGCGCCTGCCGGGCGAACCCAAGGACGCCGACGGCTCGCACCTGTTCACCCTGTACCAGGCCTTCGCCACCCCGGCGCAGCAGGCCGAGTTCCGCGCCGAGCTGGAAGGCGGCCTGGCCTGGGGCGAGGCGAAGAATCGCCTGTACCAGCTGCTGGAAAACGAGCTGGGCGAGGCGCGCGAGCGCTACAACGCGCTGATCGCCAGGCCCGCCGATCTGGAGGACATCCTCCTGGCCGGCGCCGCCAAGGCGCGCAAGATTGCCACGCCCTTCCTCGGCGAGCTGCGCGAGGCGGTGGGCCTGCGTTCGTTCCGCGAGCAGGTGCAAACCGCCTCCGGCGAGAAGAAGAAGGCGGCCAAGAGCGCGCGCTTCGTCAGCTTCCGCGACGACGACGGCAGCTTCCGCTTCCGCCTGCTGGACGCCGCTGGCGAGCAGCTGTTGCTGTCGAAAGCCTTCGCCGATGGCAAGTCGGCCGGCATGGTCAATAAGCGCCTGCAGTCCGGCGAACCACTGGATGTGCGCGCCGAAGGGCAGGGCTTCGGCGTCTGGCTTGATGACGAATGCGTGGCGAGCAGCCCCGAGTTCGCCGATGCCGTGGCGCTGGACGCCGCCATCGCCCGTCTGCGCGAGGCGTTGGCGACGCAGGAATGATGTCGCCCGGATGGCAGCCGGGCGACGGCCTGACGCCGTAGGTTGGGTTGAGGCGCGTAGCGACGAAGCCCAACGGCTCATGGCATGCCGTTGCCGGTCGTTGGGCTGCGCTGCGCTCAGCCCAACCTGCGATTGCCAATCCACGGGGGCGTCGCTAAAGTGACGCCCCCGTTTTTACTTGCCCGGCTAACGAATCATGACTCCTTTCGAGCGCTATCAGGCCGACCTCCAGCGGCCCGACTTCTTCCATGATGCGGCCCAGGAAAACGCCGTGCGCCACCTGCAGCGGCTGTACGACGAGCTGGTCGCCGCCGACCAGGGCAAGGGCGGTCTGCTCGGCAAGCTGTTCGGCAAGAAGCCGCAGGGGCCGGTCAAGGGCATCTATTTCTGGGGCGGCGTCGGGCGCGGCAAGACCTACCTGGTCGATACCTTCTTCGACGCGCTGCCCTTCGAGCGGAAGATGCGCACCCACTTCCACCGCTTCATGAAGCGCGTGCACGAGGAGATGCGTACCCTCAAGGGCGAGAAGAACCCGCTGACCATCATCGGCCGGCGCTTCGCCGACGAGGCGCGGGTGATCTGCTTCGACGAGTTCTTCGTCAGCGATATCACCGATGCGATGATCCTCGCCACCCTGCTGGAGGAGCTGTTCAAGAACGGCGTGTCGCTGGTGGCCACCTCCAACATCGTGCCGGACGGCCTGTACAAGGACGGCCTGCAGCGCGCGCGCTTCCTGCCGGCCATCGCCCTGCTCAAGCAGCACACCGACATCGTCAACGTCGACAGCGGCGTCGACTACCGCCTGCGCGCGCTGGAGCAGGCCGAGCTGTTCCACTTCCCGCTGGACGCCGAGGCCGAGGTCAGCCTGGACAAGAGCTTCAGGAGCCTGCTGCCGGAGCACTGCTCGGTGCAGGAGCACGAGGCGCTGATGATCGAGAACCGCCCCATAGTTGCGCGCAAGGTCGGCGACGACGTGGCCTGGTTCGAGTTCCGCGAGCTGTGCGACGGACCGCGCAGCCAGAACGACTACATCGAGCTGGGCAAGATCTTCCACGCGGTGATCCTGGCCAACGTCGAGCAGATGAGCACCGCCAAGGACGACATGGCGCGGCGCTTCATCAACCTGGTGGACGAGTTCTACGACCGCAACGTCAAGCTGATCATCTCCGCCGAGGTGGAGCTGAAGGACCTGTACACCGGCGGCCGCCTGACCTTCGAGTTCCAGCGCACCCTCAGCCGCCTGCTGGAGATGCAGTCGCACGAGTTCCTGTCGCGGCCGCACAAGCCCTGATGGCTTGCGCAGCATGAAAAAAGGCGACCCGAGTGGTCGCCTTTTTCGTATTGGCTGGTGCGCGCGGCGATCCGGATGGGGGGCGCTGCCGGCGGCTCAGTGCTTAGCCAGCTGCTGCTGGTACTGGGCGAGCATCTTCTGCGCGTGGGCCACTTCCAGCGCCTCCATGGCGTTGATCGGCGTGATCGCCACGGCGCGCTCGAGGTGCTCGACGACCTTGTCGTGCTGGTCGTCGCCGTACACGTAGGTCAGCGCGTTGGCGTATTCGTAATGGCCGATCGGCAGGTCGTCGCGGGCCTGGAAGCTGCGGCTGAAGTATTTCTCCATATTGTCCGCGCTGACCCCGTAGGTCATCTTGCCCACCAGCTTGCCCACCTTGCGGATCACCCCGGCCTCGTAGCCGCCGTACAGCGCCAGGGCGAAGGGCTGCTGCGGCTGCTTGGCCAGCAGCGCCTCGAGCTCGTCGGGGATCTGCGAGGTGTAACCGCGTTTGAGCACCACCGGCACCGACAGCTCCTCGCCCAGGCGCGCCTTGGCGTAGACCCGGCCGAACTGGGCGACGGTGTCGGCCTGCACCAGTTCGCCGGCCTCGTCGGTGTAGGCGATCACTTCTTCCAGCAGGCGATGCTTCTCGGCCTGCTCCGGCACCAGGAACATGGCGTAGATCACCTGGGCGAACAGCGCCGGGATCTGCCCGCCGACGCCCAGGGCCAGGCCCTGCTCCTTGGCCTGGGCGAAGTCGCCGCGGAACATCAGGCGCCAGACCTGCTGCAGTTTCTGCGCATAGACCTCGGCCTCTTCCGGCTTGCCGGTGAAGCCGATATCGGCGCCGACGGTCTTCTCCAGCGCCTGCGGATGGCGGCTGGCCATGCTCACCACCCAGTCGGCGTCGGGGAAGGGGTAGTCGCCGAAGCCGCGGGTCAGCTGCGGCCAGGCCTGGCGCAGCTTGTCGCCGCTGTAGTCGTAGGCGCTCTGGTCGAGCGGGAAGGGCTTCCAGTTGTCGTCCGCCACGGCGGTGAGGCTGCAGGCGGCAAGCAGGGCGATAAGGGTGCGGCGCATGGCGATGGACCTGTTGTTGTTATCAGTGTCCCGATCATAGGCCGGCGTCACCTGTGGCCAACCTAACCAAGGGTGGGTGGCTGTTCAGTGGCTGTCCTTGTGCTGGAACTGGCGGCGGTACTGATTCGGCGACAGCTCGGTGTGCTGGCGGAACAAGCGGGCGAAGAAGCTGGCGTCGTCGTAACCGACCTCGTAGCTGATGGTCTTGATGCTCTTGCGGGTGGAGGACAGCAGGCTCTTGGCGGTCTCGATGCGCAGGCGCTGCAGGTAGTGCAGCGGCTTGTCGCCCGTTGCACCTTGGAACCGGCGCATGAAGTTGCGGATGCTCATGCCGTGCTCGCGGGCCACGTCCTCGAAGCGGAACTTGTCGGCGTAGTGTTCCTCCAGCCAGTGCTGGATCTGCAGCACGGTGACGTCCTGGTGCAGCTTCTGGCCGCCGAAGCCGATGCGCCCCGGGGTGTAGCTGCGCTGCACCTCGTAGAGGATGTCGCGGGCCACGCCCTGGGCCACGCCGGCGCCACAGTAGCGCTCGATCAGGTAGATATAGAGGTCGCAGGCCGAGGTGACGCCGCCGGCACAGTACAGGTTGTCGGCATCGGACAGGTGCTTGTCCTGGTTGAGCAGCACCCTGGGGAAGCGCTCGGCGAATTCGCGGAAGAAACGCCAGTAGGTGGTCGCCTCCTTGCCGTCGAGCAGGCCGGCCTCGGCCATCCAGAACACCCCGCTGGCCTCGCCGCAGATCGCCGTGCCGGCCGCGTGCTGGCGTTTGAGCCAGTCCAGCACCTGCGGATAGCGGCGGCTGAGGGCGTCGAAGTCGTCCCAGAAGGCCGGCAGGATGATCACGTCGCAGGCCTCCAGGCCGCCGTCCACCGGCACCTGCACCTTGCTGAAGCTATTCACCGGCAGGCCGTCCGGGCTGACCAGGTGGATCTCGAACGGTGGCTCATGGCCCAGGCCCTGCTGCTTGGCGTAACGGATGCCGGCCATATGGAAGAAGTCCTTGGCCTGCATCAGGGTGGAGGCGAATACGCCGTCGGTGGCGAGGATGCTGACGCGGCGCAGCGGGGCATTGGATTGGATAGGCATAGATATTGTTCTTTTTAGGGCTAAGCGGTCATGCGACGGCTGGATCGTCTTATTTTTTGGCGCTTGTGTCCAGTGTGACCAAGCGTTTGCTTGGCTAAAGTCGAGGCCACTGTCCCCAAGGTCTCAGACACAGGTAGCGCCATGATCCCCAGAACGATTTTCAGCTCCGACCATGAACTGTTCCGCGACAGCGTGCGCAAGTTCCTCGAGCAGGAAGCGGTGCCTTTTCATGCACAGTGGGAAAAGGACGGTCATGTCGACCGCGCGCTGTGGAACAAGGCCGGCGAGGCCGGCATGCTCTGCTCGCACATCCCCGAGGAATACGGCGGCATGGCCGCAGACTTCCTCTACAGCGCCGTGGTGATCGAGGAGATCGGCCGTCTGGGCCTGACCGGCATCGGCTTCTCCCTGCACTCGGACATAGTCGCACCCTACATCCTGCATTACGGCAGCGAGGCGCAGAAGCAGTATTACCTGCCCAAGCTGGTCAGCGGCGAGCTGGTCACCGCCATCGCCATGACCGAGCCGGGCGCCGGCTCCGACCTGCAGGGGGTGAAGACCACCGCGGTGCTGGACGGCGACGAGTACGTGATCAACGGCTCGAAGACCTTTATCACCAACGGCTGGCTGGCCGACCTGGTCATCGTGGTGGCCAAGACCGATCCCAAGGCCGGGGCCAAGGGCACCAGCCTGTTCCTGGTGGAGGCGGGTACGCCGGGTTTCGCCAAGGGCAAGCGCCTGGAGAAGGTGGGCATGAAGGCGCAGGACACCTCCGAGCTGTTCTTCCAGGACGTGCGCGTCCCCAAGGAAAACCTGCTGGGGCAGGCCGGCATGGGCTTCGCCTACCTGATGCAGGAGCTGCCGCAGGAGCGCCTGACCGTCGGCGTCGGCGCCCTGGCCTCGGCCGAGGCGGCGCTGCAGTGGACGCTGGACTACACCCGCGAGCGCAAGGCGTTCGGCAAGGCGGTGGCGGACTTCCAGAACACCCGCTTCAAGCTGGCCGAGATGGCCACCGAGATCCAGGTCGGCCGGGTGTTCGTCGACCGCTGCCTGGAGCTGCATCTGCAGGGCAAGCTGGACGTGCCCACCGCGGCGATGCTCAAGTACTGGGGCACCGACCTGCAGTGCAAGGTGCTCGACGAGTGCGTGCAGCTGCACGGCGGCTACGGCTACATGTGGGAATACCCGGTGGCGCGCGCCTGGGCCGACGCGCGGGTGCAGCGCATCTACGCCGGCACCAACGAGATCATGAAGGAAATCATCGCCCGCTCGCTGGTCTGAGTGCGGTGATGGCAAGAAAAAGCCCGGCATTGCCGGGCTTTTTCGTTTGAGTCGGGATCAGGGCGCCGGGTTGGGCTGCGCCTTGTGGATCGCCTCGATGCCGGCCAGCACGTCCTCGGAGAGTCGCAGCTCGGCGCTGGCCAGGTTGCTGTCCAGTTGCGTCAGGCTGGTGGCGCCGATGATGTTGCTGGTGACGAAGGGCTGTGCGATTACGAAGGCCAGGGCCATCTGCGCCGGATCCAGGCCGTGTGCGCGGGCCAGGGCGACGTAGCGCGAGCAGGCCGCCTCCGATTGCGGGTTGGTGTAGCGGGTGAAGCGGCTGAACATGCTGATGCGCGCGCCGGCCGGCCGCGCGCCGCCCTCGTACTTGCCGCTGAGCATGCCGAAGGCCAGCGGCGAGTAGGCCAGCAGGCCGCACTGCTCGCGCATCGCCACCTCCGCCAGGCCCACCTCGAAGCTGCGGTTGAGCAGGTTGTAGGGGTTCTGGATCGACACAGCACGCGGCCAGCCGCGGCTCTCGGCCAGTTGCAGGAATTTCATGGTACCCCAGGGCGTCTCGTTGGACAGGCCGATGTGGCGGATCTTGCCGGCCTTGACCTGCTCGTCGAGCACTTGCAGGGTTTCTTCCAGCGGCGTGAAGTCCGCTTCCTGATGCTGGTAGCCGAGCTGGCCGAAGAAGTTGGTCGGGCGTTCCGGCCAGTGCAGTTGGTAGAGGTCGAGCCAGTCGGTCTGCAGGCGTTTCAGGCTTGCGTCCAGCGCCGCGACTATATTCGCGCGGTCGAATTTCAACTGGCCGCCGCGGATATGGCCGATGCCGTTGCCGGGGCCGGCGATCTTGCTCGCCAGAATCCAGTCGGCGCGGTCGCCCCGCTGCCTGAAGTAGCTGCCGATGATCTGTTCGGTGCGGCTGTAGGTCTCGGCGCGCGGCGGCACCGGGTACATCTCGGCGGTATCCATGAAATTGATGCCGCAGGCCTTGGCGCGCTCGATCTGGGCATGGCCCTCGGCCTCGCTGTTCTGTTCGCCCCAGGTCATGGTGCCCAGGCAGAGGGCGCTGACCCTGAGGTCGGTACGGCCCAGCTGACGGTATTCCATTGCTGACTCCTAGTTTTCGACTGCAGGTGAGAGGGTGCATCAAAGCAGGTTGCTATTTTCGCTGCAATCGGCATAATTCCGCGGCTCTCGACGCGGGAACGCCTAGCTCGCTGACAGAGAAGGTGGGGATGCCTAGCCCGCCGAACACCCCGCCGTAGCGGACGCGCTGACCCGAGCCCCCGATAGCGTCTGTTTCCGGCCGTCTTTGACTTGTCAAAGCAAGCACTATTCAGTAAGATCCGCCGTCTTATTTTCAGGGCGGCCCCTGAGGCTATAGCGAATGAAGACTTTTACTGCAAAACCGGAAACTGTTAAGCGCGACTGGTACGTCGTCGACGCTGCAGGTCAGACCCTGGGTCGTCTGGCCACCGAAATCGCCAGCCGTCTGCGCGGCAAGCACAAGCCCGAGTACACCCCGCACGTCGACACTGGCGATTACATCGTCGTGATCAACGCCGAGCAGGTGCGTGTCACCGGTGCCAAGACCAGCGACAAGATGTACTACTCCCACTCCGGTTTCCCGGGCGGCATCAAGTCGATCAACTTCGAGAAGCTGATCGCTCGTGCTCCTGAGCGCGTGATCGAGACCGCGGTCAAAGGCATGCTGCCGAAGAACCCGCTGGGTCGCGACATGTACCGTAAGCTGAAGGTGTACAAGGGTGCCGTCCACCCGCACACCGCTCAGCAGCCCCAAGAACTGAAGATTTAACGGAATAGTTCATTATGTCGGCGACTCAAAACTACGGCACTGGCCGTCGCAAGACCGCAACCGCGCGCGTATTCCTGCGTCCGGGCACCGGTAACATCTCCATCAACAACCGCAGCCTGGATACCTTCTTCGGCCGCGAGACCGCTCGCATGGTCGTGCGTCAGCCGCTGGAGCTGACCGAGACCACCGAGAAGTTCGACATCTACGTTACCGTTATCGGTGGCGGTGTCAGCGGCCAGGCCGGTGCCATCCGTCACGGTATCACCCGCGCCCTGATCGAGTACGACGAGACCCTGCGCAGCCCGCTGCGTAAAGCCGGTTACGTCACTCGCGACGCCCGTGAAGTCGAGCGTAAGAAAGTCGGTCTGCGCAAGGCGCGTAAGCGTCCGCAGTACTCCAAGCGTTAATTCGCTGGCGCTTTCGAAGACGCCCAGTTTCCTTTCGGAACTGGGCGTTTTTTATGGGCGCGACAAAACGCTGCGACAACGTGCCGCAGCCGCGCAAGCCGCGCGCGACAAGGCTTTCGCCGGACTGTTCGGGGGTAATTACCTTGTCAGAAAAGGGGCTTTTCTTTACCATTTGGCGAATTTTTTGCGCGGCCCGATTTTTACTTAGTAGAGGCCTGAACAACAGGCCACAAAGCTGATGGGAGACGACTGAATGAGCAATGACGGCGTGAATGCAGGCCGACGTCGCTTCCTGGTGGCAGCCACTTCCGTGGTGGGCGCTGCCGGAGCGGTAGGTGCTGCGACTCCGTTCGTGGGGTCATGGTTCCCCAGTGCCAAGGCCAAGGCGGCCGGGGCACCGGTGAAGGTGAACGTCAGCAAGATCGAGGCGGGTCAGCAGATGGTTGCTGAGTGGCGCGGTCAGCCGGTGTTCATCGTGCGCCGTACCGAGGAGATCCTGGCCAACCTGACCAAGATCGAAGGCGGCATGGCCGACCCCGAATCCGCTGCCTCGGTGCAGCCGGAGTACGTCGACAAGAAGACCCGTTCGATCAAGCCCGAGCTGCTGGTGCTGGTCGGCCTGTGCACCCACCTGGGCTGCGCACCGTCCTTCCGCCCGGAAGTGGCCCCGGCCGACCTCGGTCCGGATTGGGTCGGTGGCTATTTCTGCCCCTGCCACGGTTCGCGCTACGACCTCGCCGGCCGCGTCTACAAGGCTCAGCCCGCGCCGTTGAACCTGCCAGTGCCGCCGCACACCTACGAGACGGATGATGTGATCATCATCGGTGTGGACCAGGAGAACGCCTGATGAGCAAATTCATGGAATGGGTGGATGCGCGCTTCCCCGCCACCAAGATGTGGGAAGACCATCTGTCCAAGTACTACGCACCGAAGAACTTCAATTTCTTCTACTTCTTCGGCTCCCTGGCGCTGCTGGTGCTGGTCAACCAGATCGTCACCGGCATCTGGCTGACCATGAGCTTCGAGCCTTCGGCCGAGGGCGCCTTCGCCTCCGTCGAATACATCATGCGCGACGTCGAGTACGGCTGGATTCTGCGCTACCTGCACTCCACCGGCGCTTCGGCGTTCTTCGTGGTGGTCTACCTGCACATGTTCCGCGGTCTGCTCTACGGCTCCTACCAGAAGCCGCGCGAGCTGGTGTGGATCTTCGGCATGCTGATCTACCTGATGCTGATGGCCGAGGCCTTCATGGGCTACCTGCTGCCCTGGGGCCAGATGTCCTACTGGGGCGCCCAGGTGATCATCTCGCTGTTCGGCGCCATCCCGGTGATCGGCGACGACCTGACCCAGTGGATTCGCGGTGACTACCTGATTTCCGGCATCACCCTGAACCGCTTCTTCGCCCTGCACGTGATCGCCCTGCCGATCGTGATTCTCGGCCTGGTGGTGCTGCACATCCTGGCGCTGCACGAAGTCGGCTCGAACAATCCGGACGGCGTCGACATCAAGAAGAACAAGGACGAGAACGGTGTGCCGCTGGACGGCATCGCCTTCCACCCTTACTACACCGTGAAAGATATCGTCGGCGTGGTGGTGTTCCTCTTCGTGTTCTGCTTCGTGGTGTTCTTCTTCCCGGAAATGGGCGGTTACTTCCTCGAGAAGCCGAACTTCGAAGCGGCCAACCCGTTCAAGACCCCTGAGCATATCGCCCCGGTGTGGTACTTCACCCCCTACTACGCGATCCTCCGCGCGGTGCCGGACAAGCTGCTTGGCGTCATCGCCATGGGCGCGGCCATCGCGGTGCTGTTCGTCCTGCCGTGGCTCGACCGTAGCCCGGTCAAGTCCATGCGCTACAAGGGCTGGCTGAGCAAGATCTGGCTGGTGATCTTCTGCATTTCCTTCGTCATCCTCGGCGTACTGGGCGTGCTGTCGCCGACTCCGGGTCGTACCCTGCTGTCGCAGGTGTGCACCTTCCTGTACTTCGCGTACTTCATCCTGATGCCGTTCTACACCAGGATGGAGAAGACCAAACCGGTTCCGGAAAGGGTGACTGGCTGATGAAAAAGCTCTTCGCTGCATTTGTGATCGCTGCGCTGCCGGCCCTGGCCCTGGGCGCAGCCAGCAACTATCCGCTGGACAAAGTGGATATCGACCTGCGCGACAAGGCCGCCATGCAGGACGGCGCGCGCACCTTCGCCAACTACTGCATGGGCTGCCACTCGGCCCAGTACCAGCGTTACGAGCGCGTGGCCGACGACCTCGGCATTCCGCACGAGATCATGCTGGAGAACCTGGTGTTCACCGATGCCAAGATCGGCGACCACATGAAGATCGGCATGAAGCCGGACGACGCCAAGGCCTGGTTTGGTGCGGCGCCGCCCGACCTGACCCTGGTCGCCCGGGTACGCGGTAACGACTGGCTGTACACCTACCTGCGCACCTTCTACGCCGACCCGGCACGTCCGCTGGGCGCCAACAACAAGGTGTTCCCCAACGTCGGCATGCCCAACGTGCTGGTCGGTCTGCAGGGCAACCAGGTGATCGGCTGCAAGCAGGTGCAGGTGGTGGAGAACGGCAAGAAGCAGTTCGACCCGCTGACCGGCACCCCGATCACTCACGAAGCCTGCGACCAGCTGACCGTCGAGCCGAACAGCGGCAGCCTGAGCGAGGCCGAGTTCGACGAGAAGATCAAGAACCTGGTGACCTTCCTGGCCTACTCGGCCAACCCGGTCAAACTGGAGTCCCAGCGCATCGGCACCTACGTGCTGCTGTACCTGGCCTTCTTCTTCGTCTTCGCCTACCTGCTCAAGCGCGAATACTGGAAGGACGTGCACTAAGCCGCTTTACCCCTGCTGTCGACTTGCGCGCCCTATATGGGCGCGCAGGTTTTTGTGACCTGCCATCCCTGGCGGCTACCCCTGCGGGGCCGTCGCAAGCGACGTCAAAAATTGCTCCCGGCAATTTTTCCTGCTTCTGATAAATCCAAAACGCGAGGAGGATCGCCATGGCGGTGACCAATAGGTTGACCTGCTACTCCGACCCCGCCGACCACTATTCCCATCGCGTGCGTCTGGTGCTCGCCGAGAAAGGTGTCAGCGTCGAGATCGTCGATGTCGAGCTGGGCCGCTGTCCGCCCAAGCTGGCCGAACTCAATCCCTACGGCAGCGTGCCGACCCTGGTCGACCGCGACCTGGCGCTGTACGAATCGTCCGTGGTGATGGAATATCTGGATGAGCGTTACCCGCATCCGCCGCTGTTGCCGGTGTATCCGGTGGCGCGCGCCAACAGCCGCCTGCTGATGCACCGTATCCAGCGCGACTGGTGCGCCCTGGTCGACCGCATTCTCGACAAGCGCAGCAAGGAGGCCGAGCGCCAGCTGGCGCGCAAGGAGTTGCGCGAGAGCCTGACCGGCGTGTCGCCGCTGTTCGCCGACAAGCCGTTCTTTCTCAGTGACGAGTTGAGCCTGGTGGATTGCTGCCTGCTGCCGATTCTCTGGCGTTTGCCGCGGCTGGGGATCGAGTTGCCGCGACCGGCCAAGCCGCTGCTCGACTACATGGAGCGGCAGTTCGCCCGCGAGGCCTTCCAGGCCAGTCTGTCCGCCGCCGAGCGCGAAATGCGCTGAGAAGGAGAAAACCATGAATTCCAGCCGTCCCTACCTGGTGCGCGCCCTGTACGAGTGGATAGTCGACAACGACTGCACCCCGCACCTGCTGGTCAATGCCGAATACCCCGGGGTGCAGGTGCCGCCGGGCTTCGCCAGCGACGGGCAGATCGTGCTCAACGCATCGCCCGGCGCGGTGCGACACCTGCATATGGGCAATCAGGCGGTGAGCTTCGAGGGGCGCTTCGGCGGCGTGGCCCACAGCCTGTACATCCCGGCCGCGGCGATCCTGGCGATCTATGCGCGGGAGAACGGCCAGGGCATGGTCTTCGACATGGAGCCGCCGCAGGCGGACGACGAAGACGAGCAGGGTCCGGACGACGACGGCCCGTCCGGCGGCGAGCCGCCGCGGCCCAGCGGTCGGCCGAGCCTCAAGGTGGTCAAGTAGGGCTGCTGCAGGCCAGGGCAAGAAAGAGTTGCATGACAATAAAAACGGGCGCCAATGGGCGCCCGTTTTTACTTGCAGCTTGCGGGGGAGGCGGCCATCCGCCTTATGGTTTGCCGCTGCCTCAGTTGGTGTACTCGAACAGGCGCACCACCTTCTGCACCCCGGCCACGCCCTGCACCACGCGGGTGGCGGCGTTGGCTTCCTCGCGGGTCACCAGGCCGAGCAGGTAGACGATGCCGTTTTCGGTGACCACCTTGATCCGCGTGCTCGGCACCGTGGCGTCGGCGAGCATCTGGGTCTTGATCTTGGTGGTCAGCAGCGAGTCGTTGCTGCGCGCCAGCAGCGAGGCCGGTTGCTGCACCTGCAGCTCGTTATAGACCTTCTTCACCCCCTGCACGCGGCGCGCGGCCTGGGCAGCGGCGTCCTTCAGCTCGCTGCGCGGGGTCTGCCCGGCGAGCAGAATCACGCCGTTGTAGCTGGTGACGATGATCCGCGAGGTCGGGCTGGCCAGGTCGGCGTGGGCCTTGCTGACCTGGGTGGCGACATCCGGGCCGAGGAACTGGTCGTCGATCTTGTTGCCGATGCTGCGGCTGCCGCAGCCGGCCAGGCTCAGGGTAACGGCCAGGGCGGCCAGGATCAGGGCGGAACGCTTCATTCTTCACTCCCGAATAGTTGACTGTCGATCAGGTCGCAGAGGCAGTGGATGGCCAGCAGGTGGACCTCCTGGATGCGTGCGGTGACTTTGGCCGGCACGCGGATCTCCACGTCCTCGGGCAGCAGCAGCGAGGCCATGCCGCCGCCGTCGCGGCCGGTGAGGGCGACCACGGTCATCTCGCGGTCGTGGGCGGCCTGGATGGCCTGGATCACGTTGGCCGAGTTGCCGCTGGTGGAGATGGCCAGCAGCACGTCGCCGGGCTGGCCGAGGGCGCGGATCTGCTTGGAGAACACCTCGTTGTAGCTGTAGTCGTTGGCGATCGAGGTGATGGTCGAGCTGTCGGTGGTCAGGGCGATGGCCGGCAGGCTGGGGCGCTCGCGCTCGAAGCGGTTGAGCAGCTCGGAGGAGAAGTGCTGAGCATCGCCGGCCGAGCCGCCGTTGCCGCAGGAGAGAATCTTGCCCTCGTTGAGCAGGGCCTGAACCATCACCAGGCTGGCGTGCTCGATGTAGGGAACCAGGACTTCCATGGCCTGTTGCTTGGTGTCGATGCTGGCTTGGAACAGCTGGCGGATTCGGGATTGCATGTCCATCGGTTAAACCTTGAGTGTGCGGCCGTCAGGCGTCGAAGGCGTTCTTGATCCAGTCGAGGCCGGGGCCGCCGATGGCGACCACGTCGAAGCGGCAGGGGTGGCGGGCCCAGCGAGACTGCTGCTGGAGGAAGAGCTCGGCGGCCATGATCAACTTGCCGCGCTTGCGCGCATCGATACTCTCCAGGGCGCCGCCCCAGGCGCTGTGACGGCGGGCGCGGACTTCGACGAATACTACTGTATCGCCGTCGAGCATGACCAGATCGAGCTCGCCGCGGCGACAGCTCCAGTTCCGTTCGATCAAGCGCAGGCCGTTACGTTCCAGATGCTCTCGGGCTGCCTGTTCGGCGGCCCGGCCGAGCTCGTTGTGGGCACTCAATTGAGCGCGTCGGGAAGGCGCTGGACCTGGCCGCCGCGGAACTCGGCCCAGGGCAACTGGCGTTCGATGCGCTGCGCCGGGTTGAGGCTGAGGCTGCCGGACAGGCCGTCGATGCGCGACTCCGGCAGGGCCTTGAGCTGGCCCAGGCGCGGCGCCAGGCGGTAGGCGTCGACGCCCATGGCGTACAGCCGGCCGAGGCTGCCGGCGGCCTGCGGCCACTGACCGCTGACCTGCTGGCGCAGCGGATCCTGCGCGTCCAGCAGCCAGGGCGTCTCGCAGAAGCGGATGCCTTCCAGGTCCTGGTACTGCGCCTGGCTGTGGGCGCCGGTGAACAGGTGCGAGGTGGCGTACACCGGCACGTCGCCGGCGTACTGGAAGGCCAGGGTCGGTTTGATTTGCTGCGCCTGTTGCGGGGTGGCGGCGAGGAAGATGAAGTCGATGTCCTGGCGCCGCGCCGGCTGGGCGTCGAGGTTGGTGCCCAGGGTGTTCTGCAGGCGACGGGCGCGGGCCTCGCTTTCGCGCAGCTGGAACAGGTCGGCGATCTGCCGGGCCAGTTCCACCGGCTGGTCGACGTGTTCGGCGGCGATCAGGCTGCCGCCCTGGGCCTGCCAGCTCTGGCGGAAAGCTTCCAGCACGCGGTCGCCCCAGTCGCCGCGCGGCACCAGGGCCACGGCGCGGCGCATGCCGTCGTCCCAGGCGCGACGGGCCACTTCGCGGGCCTCGTCCTCGGCGGCCAGGCCGAACTGGAACAGCTGGGCCGGGCCTTCCTGGCCGGCGTCGCTGTAGTTCAGCGCCAGGGTGGTGATCGGCAGCTGCTCGCGCTCGCTGAGCTGCTTGACCAGCGGCTTCTCCAGCGGGCCGACCACCAGTTGCACGCCGTCGGCCTGGGCCTGCTGGTAGAAGGCGTCCAGCGAGCCGATGCGGGCGCTGTCGTAGAGTTGGATCTGCGGCGGGTTCTGGCCGGCCTGCTGGGCCTCGTAATGGGCGGCGAGGAAGCCGTCGCGCAGGGCGCGGGCGACGCTGGCCAGCTGACCTTCCTGGGGCAGCAGCAGGGCGATGCGGGTCAGCGGCTGGCTGGCCAGCTCGCGAAGCTTGCCCAGCGCCTCGGGCAGCTGTTCGGCGGCCGGGTGTTGCGGGTTCTGCGCGACCCATTGGTCGATGGCGGCTTGCTGCTGCTCCAGGGTGGCGCCGGCCTTGGTCACGCGCGCCAGTTCCAGCCAGCCGGCCAGGTCGCTGTCGGCGCCGGCCGAGGTCTGCGGCGGCAGGGTGGAAACCAGGGCCCAGATGCTTTCATGGTTGTCGTGGGCGGCCTGGCCGCTGAGCAGCGGGGCGATGAACACCCGCTCGCGGGCGGCGGCCAGGGCCTGGCCGTCGGCTTCCAGGGCGCGGGCGCGGACCAGTTGGGTACGGATCTGCTGCTCCACCGGCAGCTCGGCCAGGCGCTCCAGGCTGGGATGTTGCAGGGCCTGCAGGGCGCTCTTGGGCTGCTGGCGGGCCAGCGCCAGTTCGGCGTCCAGGGTGCTGGCGAAGATCTGCTGGGCTGGTGCCAGGGCGGCCAGGTCGATCTGTTCGCGGATGCGCGCGGCGCGGGCGATGTCCTTCTGCTGATAGGCCTGGTCGGCGGCGGACAGGCGCAGCAGGGCGGCCTGCTCCGGCTTGCTTTCGGCGGCCTGCTGGAGCATCTGCTCGATGCTGGCCTGTGGGGTGCGCGGCAGCTGACCCAGGGTGTTGGAGGGCGAGCTGGCGCAGGCGGCGAGCAGGCCGGCCAGGCAAAGGACGGAAAGGGGGCGCAGGCTAGCGATCATCGGGGCATCCTGGTGCTTGAGCGAATCAGGCGGCGATTGTACCCAAGCCCTGCAGTCGGTGCGATGTTGCCGGGGTGGAAGCGGCTAGAATGAGCGCTCTTTCAATTAACGAGGTGTTTCCAGTGAGTCATTCCGCCGTCGCCAGTGCTCAGCCCGGCACCCTCTACGTGGTCGCCACGCCGATCGGCAACCTGGACGACATCAGTGCCCGCGCCCTGCGAGTTCTGCGCGACGTGGCCTTGATCGCCGCCGAAGACACCCGTCACTCGGTGCGCCTGCTGCAGCATTTCGGCATCGAAACGCCGCTGGCGGCCTGCCATGAGCACAACGAGCGCGACCAGGGCGGGCGCTTTCTCGCCAAGCTGGAGGCCGGCGAGGATGTGGCGCTGATCTCCGATGCGGGCACGCCGCTGATCTCCGATCCCGGCTACCATCTGGTGCGTCAGGCGCGCGCCGCCGGCTTCGCCGTGGTGCCGGTGCCGGGGGCCTGTGCGAAGCCGGCACCACGGCGAAGC
>NZ_AVOF01000062.1:0-10629 GCF_000465935.2 Pseudomonas sp. EGD-AK9 | reverse complement strand
GCGCGAGGTCGCCGTCGAGCCCGGCGAATTGCAGCGGGTCTGCCAGCAGCTGGCGCGGCTGCTCGACGAGGACGATCCGCGCAGCGGAAAACTGCTGGAGGAACAGCGCGAAATGCTGCAGAGCGCCTTTAATGAGGGATATGCCGCCATCGCCCGCGCGGTGCACGGCTACGATTTCGAACAGGGGCTGCTGGCCTTGCGCGAGGCGGCGGCCGAGCAGGGCATAGAGTGCTGAAACAGGGGGATGCGATGGTCGAGATGCTCGACAGGCCCGAGCAGGAGATGATCCTGGTGGTGGACGACACCCCGGACAACCTGCAGCTGATCAGCGAACTGCTGATCGACCGTTACCGGGTCAAGGTCGCCAACAACGGCGCCAAGGCCCTACGCATCGCCCAGGGCAGCCCGGCACCGGACCTGATCCTGCTCGACATCATGATGCCGGAGATGGACGGCTACGAAGTCTGTCGGCGGCTCAAGGCCGACCCGCAGACCCGCGACATTCCGCTGATCTTCCTCACCGCCAAGAGCGAGGTGGCCGACGAACAGCTGGGTTTCGACCTCGGCGCCGCCGACTACATCACCAAGCCGATCAGCCCGCCCATCGTCCTCGCCCGGGTCAAGGCGCAGCTGCAGCTCAAGGCCGCCACCGACTACCTGCGCGACAAGAGCGAGTACCTGGAGCTGGAGGTCAAGCGCCGCACCCGCGACATCCAGAAGCTGCAGGACGTGACCATCGAGGCCATGGCCAGCCTGGCGCTGATGCGCGACAACCCGCGCAGCCGGCACCTGCAGCGTATCGAGCGCTACATGACTTGCCTGGCCAAGGCCCTTGCCCGTCAGCAGCCGGCGCTAAGCGGCGAGCTGGACGCCGAGCGCATCGCCCAGCTGGGGCGTTCGGCCATGCTCCATGTACTGGGTCGTCTGACCCTGCCCGATCGCGTGCTGCTCAGCCACGGCGAGCCGAACGAGGCCGATCTGCGCCTGTTGCAGGAGGGCGTGACGGCCGGGCGCGACGCCCTGGAGCGCGCCGAGCGCAAGCTGGGCGGCAGCGCCGGTTTTCTCTGCGATGCCAAGGACATCGTCTACGGCCAGCACGAGCGCTGGGACGGCAAGGGCTACCCGCAGGGCCTGCACGGCGAGCAGATCCCGCTGTCGGCGCGGCTGATGGCGCTGATCGGCCATTTCGAGGAGCTGACCTGCCAGCATCCCTACCTGCCGCGCATCAGCCCGGCGCAGGCGGTGACGCAGATCGGCGCGGCCAGCGGCACGCGCTTCGACCCCATGGTGGTGCTGGCCTTCGTCGAAGCGACGCCGCAGTTCATTCGCATCGCCGAATCCCTGGCCGACGACGCCGCTGCCGTGGGCCTTGAGCTGCAGCGGCTGGAGGATTCGCTGGCAGAAAGCATCGAGCTGACCCTGCCGCCGGCGCCTTGAGTTGGCGAGGAGGTTTTCCCCCGGCTCATCGGTTGGGTTGAGGCGCCGACGACGAAGCCCAACGCCCCCCATGAGCGCTGCTCGGGGCTGCTCGTTGGGCTTCGTTGCGCTCAGCGCCAACCTACGGTTGAGCCTGCTAGCCGTTGATCCGCTCCACATGATGGCAGGCCACCTGGCGCGCTTCGATCAGGCGCAGCTCCGGGCGCTCGCCGCGGCAGCGTGCGTCGGCATGCGGGCAGCGCTGATGGAAGGCGCAGCCGGAGGGCGGGTCGAGCGGGTTGGGCAGCTCGCCGACTATCTTGATCCTGGGCTTGTGCGGATCGGGATGGAGGGTCGGGGTGGCCGACAGCAGCGCCTGGGTGTAAGGATGCAGCGGGCGATGGTAGATGGCGGCGCTGGCGCCCATCTCCACCGGGCGGCCGAGGTACATCACCAGCACCTCGTCGGCGACGTGGCGCACCACGGCCAGGTTGTGCGAGATGAAGACGTAGCCGGTGCGGTACTGCTCCTGCAGGTCCATGAACAGGTTGAGCACCTGGGCCTGGATCGACACGTCCAGCGCCGAGGTCGGCTCGTCCGCCACCAGCACCTTGGGTTGCAGCATCATGGCGCGGGCCAGGGCGATGCGCTGGCGCTGGCCGCCGGAGAACATGTGCGGGTAGCGCTGGTAATGCTCGGGGCGCAGGCCCACCTGCTGCATCATCGCCTGTACCCGCTCGCGGCGTTCGGCGCGGGACAGATCGGTGTTGATCAACAGCGGCTCGGCCAGCTGATCGCCAATCTTCTGCCGCGGGTTGAGCGAGGCATAGGGGTTCTGGAACACCATCTGCACGTCGCGGCGCAGCTGTTTGCGCTCGGCCCGGCTGGCGCCGGCAACCTCGCGCCCGGCGATCTGCAGGCTGCCGGCGCTGGGCTCTTCGATCAGGGTCAGGGCGCGGGCCAGGGTGGACTTGCCGCAGCCGGACTCGCCGACCACCGCCAGGGTCTTGCCGGCCTCGAGGCTGAAGGACACGCCGTTGAGCGCCTGCACCAAGGCCGCCGGCTTGAACAGGCCGCGCGAGACGCTGTAGTGACGGGTCAGCTCATGGGCTTGGAGAACGCTGTTCATCGGGCCACCTCCAGGGGAAAGAAGCAGCGCGCGGCGCCACGCTCGTGTGCGTCCAGCGCTGGGCGCTCCTCGCGGCAACGCGGCTGCACGTAGGGGCAGCGCGGTGACAGCAGGCAGCCCTGCGGACGGTCGTAGCGGCCGGGCACTATGCCGGGCAGCGTCGCCAGGCGGCGGGCGCCGGCGCTGTGTTCGGGGATGGCCTTGAGCAGCGCCTCGGTGTAGGGGTGGCTGGGCGCGTCGAACAGGGTCGGCACCCGGCCCAGCTCCACCGCTTGCCCTGCGTACATCACGCAGACGCGCTGGGCGGTCTCGGCGACCACCGCCAGGTCGTGGGTGATCAGCACCAGGGCCATGCCCTGGTCGCGCTGCAGGTTCAGCAGCAGTTCCATGATCTGCGCCTGGATGGTCACGTCCAGCGCCGTGGTCGGCTCGTCGGCGATCAGCAGCTTGGGTTCGGCGGCAATCGCCATGGCGATCGCCACGCGCTGGCTCATGCCGCCGGAGAGCTGGTGCGGGTAGGCATCCAGGCGGCTGGCGGCGGCGGGGATCTCCACCCGTTCCAGCAGCTCGAGGGCACGGGCGCGCGCCGCCTTGCCTTTCAGGCCCATATGCTGGCGCAGCACTTCCTCGATCTGGAAGCCCACGCTGTAGCTGGGGTTGAGCGCGGTCATCGGGTCTTGGAACACCATCGCCAGGTCCTTGCCGACGATATGCCGGCGCTGGCGGCCCTTCAGGCGCAGCATGTCGGTGCCGTCGAACTGCAGGCAGTCGGCATGGACGATGCCAGGCGCGTCGATCAGGCCCATCAGCGCCATCATGGTCACCGACTTGCCGGAGCCGGACTCGCCGACTATGGCCAGCACCTCACCCTTTTCCACGCAGAGGTCGAGGCCGTCGACCACCGGCACGGCATCGGCGGCGCCGAAGCGCACCGAGAGGTTGCGGATATCCAGCAGGCTCATGCATGGCCCCCCGTGTGGACCGGGGTAGGGAGCGCCATGCGCAGCGGGATCATCTTGTGCATACGGGCCTCCTCAGATGGCGTTCTTCAGTTTCGGGTCGAGCGCGTCGCGCAGGCCGTCGCCCATCAGGTTGATGGCCAGCACGCTGAGCAGAATCGCCAGGCCGGGCAGGGTCACCACCCACCAGGCGCGTTCGATGTAGTCACGCGCCGAGGCCAGCATGGTGCCCCACTCGGGCGTCGGCGGCTGCACGCCAAGGCCGAGAAAGCCCAGTGCGGCGGCATCGAGAATCGCCGAGGAAAAGCTCAGGGTGGCCTGCACGATCAAAGGCGCCATGCAGTTGGGCAGTACGGTGACGAACATCAGCCGCAGCAGGCCGGCGCCGGACAATTGCGCGGCGGTGACGTAGTCGCGGCCCAGCTCGCCCATCACCGCCGCGCGGGTCAGGCGCACGTAGCTGGGCAAGGAGACTATGGCGATGGCGAAGATGGTGTTGATCAGCCCCGGGCCGAGGATGGCGACGATGGCCACCGCCAGCAGCAGCGACGGCAGCGCCAGCATGACGTCCATCAGGCGCATGATGCCGGGGCCGAGCAGGCGCGGGAAAAAGCCGGCGGCCAGGCCCAGCAGGATGCCGGGAATCAGCGACAGCAGCACCGAGGCCAGGCCGATCAGCAGCGACAGGCGCGCGCCATGGATCAGCCGCGAGAGCAGGTCGCGGCCCAGCTCGTCGGTGCCGAGCAGGAAACGCCACTGGCCACCGTCCAGCCATACCGGCGGGGTGAGCAGGAAGTCGCGGTACTGCTCGCTGGGATCATGCGGCGCGATCCAGGGCGCGAACAGCGCGCAGAACAGCATCAGCAGCATGAACGCCAGGCCGGCGAGGGCGCCCTTGTTATGGCTGAAGGCCTGCCAGAATTCCTTCAGCGGCGAGGGGTAGAGCAGGCTCTGGTCGAGGCTGGTGGCGGCGGTCATGGGCGCACCTCGCGTAGGGTGGACGACGTTTCACCCGTCCACCGATGCCTTTTCACGGTGGATGAAAAGAGCGTCATCCACCCTAGGTGATCGATGTGGTTATGCATGGCGCCTTCCTTATTTCTGATGGCGAATACGGGGATTGGCCAGGCCGTAGAGGATGTCCACGGTGAAGTTGACCAGGATCACCAGGCAGGCGATCAGCAGGATGCCGTTCTGCACCACCGGGTAGTCGCGGGCGCCGATGGCCTCGATCAGCCATTTGCCGATGCCCGGCCAGGAGAAGATGGTCTCGGTCAGCACCGCGCCGGCCAGCAGGCTGCCGACCTGCAGGCCGAACACCGTCAGCACCGGGATCAGCGCGTTGCGCAGGCCATGCACGAAGACCACCCGCGCCGGCGACAGGCCCTTGGCCCGCGCGGTGCGGATGTAGTCCTCGCGCAGCACTTCGAGCATGGCCGAGCGGGTCATCCGGGCGATCACCGCCAGCGGGATGGTGCCGAGCACAATGGCCGGCAGGATCAGGTGGCGCAGGGCGTCGACGAAGGCGCCTTGCTCGTCGCTGAGCAGGGTGTCGATCAGCATGAAACCGGTGACCGGCGGGATGTCGTAGAGCAGATCGATACGCCCGGACACCGGCGTCCAGCCCAGGCCGACCGAGAAGAACATGATCAGCAGCAGGCCCCACCAGAAGATCGGCATCGAGTAGCCGGTCAGCGAGATGCCCATCACCCCGTGGTCGAACAGCGAGCCGCGCTTGAGCGCGGCGATCACCCCGGCGATCAGACCCAGGGTGCCGGCGAACAGCAAGGCTGCCAGGGCCAGTTCGACGGTGGCGGGGAACAGGCTGAGGAACTCGCGCCACACGCTTTCGCGCGAACGCAGCGACTCGCCCAGATTGCCGCTGGCGAGCTGGCCGATGTAGTCGAAGTACTGCTCATGCAGCGGCTTGTTCAGCCCCAGGCGCTCCATGGCCTGGGCGTGCATCTCCGGGTCGACGCGGCGTTCGCCCATCATCACTTCCACCGGGTCGCCGGGGATCAGGCGGATCAAGGCGAAGGTCAGCAGGGTGACGCCGAAGAAGGTGGGGATCAAAAGCCCCAGGCGTCTGGCGATAAAGGACAGCATCAGGCGGTTCTACTCCGTGGCGGGATGCGGGTGCCGGACTGCATGGTCCGGCGTTGTTGTGGTCGTGTCGTAGCCCGGATGCAATCCGGGGATAGGGCGCGAGAGGAGTCCCGGATCGCATCCGGGCTAGGGTTGTTCATGGCAGCTTCACCCGAGCGAAATTGTTCGACCCCAGCGGGCTCAGCACGAAGCCCTCGACACCCTTGCGCAGGGCGGCGAACTGTTTGGGGTGGGCCAGGGCGATCCAGGGCGCCTGCTTATGGAAGATCGCCAGGGCCTGGCGATACAGCGCGGCGCGTTTTTCCTGCTTGGGCTCGCGGCGCGCCTGAGCGATCAGCGTATCGAAGGCCTTGTCGCACCAGCCGGCCTGGTTCTCGCCGCTCTCGGCGGCGGCGCAGGACAGGTTGGGGGTGAGGAAGTTGTCCGGGTCGCCGTTGTCGCCGGCCCAGCCCATGAACACCAGGTCGTGCTCGCCGTTCTTGGCGCGCTTGATCAGCTCGCCCCACTCGAACACGCGGATGTCGCTGCGGATGCCGATGGCGGCGAGGTCGGCCTGCAGCATCTGCGCGCCGATGCCCGGGTTGGGGTTGGTCGGCCCGCCACCGGGGCGGGTCCAGATCGACAGGGAAAAGCCGTCGGCGTGACCAGCCTCGACCAGCAGGGCCTTGGCCCGTTCAACGTCATGCGGCCAGTCCGCGAGCTCGGGGTCATGGCCCCAGAGCGTCGCCGGGTAGGGCGCCACGGCCGGCGTGGCGTTGCCTTCGCCGTACTGCGCGCGGATATATGCAGCCTTGTCGAACGCCAGGTTCAGCGCCTGGCGCACGCGCACGTCGTCCAGCGGCGGGTGACGGGTGTTGATGCCGATATAGGCGGTCAGCAGCGAATCCAGTTCCAGCACCTGCAGTCTGGCGTCGGCCTTGAGCGCCGGGATGTCCACCGGGCGCGGGTAGAGGGCGATCTGGCAGTCGCCGGCCTTGAGCCGCTGCTGGCGCACGTTGGGTTCGGGGGTGATGGCCAGCACCAGGCGCTCGATCGCTGGCGCGCCATCCCAGTACTCCGGGTTGCCGCGAAAGCGCACCTGGGCGTCCTTGGCATAGCGCTCGAAGACGAAGGGGCCGGTGCCAATCGGCCGACTGTTGAGCCGTTCGGGCTTGTTCGTTGCGAGCAGATGCTCGGCGTATTCGGCCGAATAGATCGAGGCGAAGCCCATGGCCAGGTTGGCCAGGAAGGGCGCCTCCGGATGCCTGAGGACGAAGCGCACCCGATGTTCGTCGAGCTTGTCGATGCGCTCGATCAGCTTTGCCAGGCCCATGGCCTCGGCATAGGGGAAACCGCGCAGCGACAGCTTGTGCCAGGGATGATTCGGATTGAGCTGGCGCTGGAAGCTCCACAGCACGTCGTCGGCATTGAACGTGCGCGTTGGCGTGAAGTCGTTGTTGGCGTGAAATTTCACCCCCTGGCGCAGGGTAAAGCTGTAGCTCAGGCCGTCGGCGGAGATTTCCCAGCTTTCTGCCAGCGCCGGCACCAGCTCGGTGCTGCCGGGGGCGAAGGCCACCAGACGCTCGAACAGGGTCTCGGCCGTGGCGTCGGCGGTGGTGGCGGCGGTGTACTGGACGATATCGAAACCTTCCGGGCTGGCTTCGCTGCACACCACCAGATTATTCGCCGCCTGGACCTGTGCGCACAGCAAAGCGGCCAGCAGCAGGCCGCCGCGCTTAAAGGGCATGGAAGACATGTGAACTCCTGATCCGGGTAGAAACGGCGCACCCGCAGGCGCGCCGCCTGCCATCACTGGGCGATACCTACACCATAGAAGGAGTTGAGCGCGAAGGGGCTGATGCGGAAGTCCTGCACCTCCTTGCGCATCGGCTGGTACACGGTGGAGTGCGCCAGCGGGGTGATCGGCACCTCACGCTTGAGGATCACCTGCGCCTGCCGGTACAGCTCGGTACGCTCGGCCTGGTCGGTGGTGCGCTTGGCGGCCTTGACCAGCTTGTCGTAGTCCTCGAAGCACCACTTGGAGAAGTTGTTGCCGTCGACCGCGTCGCAGCCGTAGAGGGTACCGAGCCAGTTGTCCGGGTCGCCGTTGTCGCCGCTCCAGCCGATCAGCATGGCGTCGTGTTCGCCGGCCTTGGCGCGCTTGAGGTACTCGCCCCACTCGTAGCTGACGATGCGCGCCTGGATGCCGATCTTGGCCCAGTCTGCCTGCAGCATCTCGGCGATCAGCTTGGCGTTGGGGTTGTACGGGCGCTGCACCGGCATGGCCCACAGGGTGATCTCGGTGCCTTCCTCGACGCCGGCGGCCTTGAGCAGCGCCTTGGCCTTTTCCGGGTCGAAGGCCGGGTCCTTGATGGTCTCGTTATAGGACCACTGGGTCGGCGGCATGCCGTTGACTGCCAGCTGGCCGGCGTTCTGGTACACCGCGTCGAGGATCGCCTGCTTGTTCACCGCCATGTCCAGCGCCTGGCGCACCTCGAGCTTGTCGAACGGCGGGTGGGTGACGTTGTAGGCGATATAGCCGACGTTGAAGCCGGCCTGTTCGGGCATCTGCAGCTTGGCGTCCTGCTGCAGCGAGGCGATGTCGGCCGGGCGCGGGAACAGGGTGACGTGGCATTCGCCGGCCTTGAGCTTCTGCATGCGCACCGAGGCGTCGGTGTTGATGGCGAAGATCAGGTTGTCGATCTTCACGTCCTCGGGCTTCCAGTAGTCCTGGTTGCCCTTGTAGCGGATCACTGCGTCCTTCTGGTAGCGGCTGAACACGAAGGGGCCGGTGCCGATCGGCTTCTGGTTGATGTCGGCGGCCTTGCCGGCCTTGAGCAACTGGTCGGCGTACTCGGCGGACTGGATCGAGGCGAAGCTCATCGCCAGGTTCTGCACGAAGGCGGCGTCCACTTCGTTGAGGGTGAAGCGCACCGTCTGATCGTCCAGCTTTTCCAGCTTGGCGATATTGGCGTCCATGCCCATGTCGGTGAAGTAGGGGAACTCGGTGGGGTAGGCCTTGCGGAAGGGATGATCCTTGTCGAGCATGCGGCCGAAGGTGAAGAGCACGTCGTCGGCGTTGAATGCGCGGCTGGGCTTGAAGTACTCGGTGCTGTGGAACTTCACCCCGGGGCGCAGCTTGAAGGTGTAGACCAGACCGTCCTCGGACACCTCCCAGCTCTCGGCCAGGCCGGGCTCGACTTGGGTGCCGCCGCGCTCGAACTGGGTCAGACGGTTGAAGATGGTTTCCGCCGCGGCGTCGAAATCGGTGCCGGTGGTGTACAGGCCCGGGTCGAAACCGGCGGGGCTGCCTTCGGAGCAGAACACCAGGTTGGCGGCGCTGGCGAGGGGGGCGCTGGCGATCAGCCCAGCGGTAAGCAAAGCCTGGATAACGGCGTTCTTGCGCATCATGACCTCATCGTTGTTGTGGTTGTGATCCTTGAGGAGCCTCTTGTGGAGGCCACCGCCGAAACTATGCAGCCCTTGTGCCCGAGGCAAGCGCGATGTCGCACAGGAAATGGTTAGCGCTACAGCGCTGTAACTTGCTGTCGCATTTATGAAAATTTTGCAGGGAAAAGATGGCGAAACGCCGTTATCTGACGATAACGGCGTGGCCTTGTTGCGGGGCGTGGTTCAGGGCATCTGCACTTCGATGACGCCGTCGGCGCTGACCGTGACCTGGCTGGTGCCGGCCTCGATTTCCGGGGTGGGCGCCGCTTCCATCATCGCCATGCCCTTGGCAGCGTAGTGGCGTGGCATCGGCGGCTGGAAACCGCCGGTGTTGAGGTTGAGGCTGACCAGCTTGTAGCCCTTGCCGCCGAGCGCCTCGGTGGCTAGCTGGGCGCGGGCCTTGAAGGCATTCACCGCGTCCTTGAGCATGGCGTCCTCGCGGGTCTTGCGAGTGTCGGTGGCGATGCTGAAGTCCATGCCGGCCATCTTCATCTGTTGCAGCAACTCGCCGGTCAGTGCCGACAGGCGGGCGAAGTCGGCGCTTTCCAGGCGCACTTCGGCGCGCTCGCGCCAGGCGGTGATCTTCTGGCCCTTGTCGTCATACACCGGGTAGCTGTGACGGCTGCCCAGCTTGACCGAAACGCCACGGACCTGGCGCACTTGCTCCAGCGTCTGGTTGAGGCTGTTGGTGATCTCGGCGGCCAGCTTGGCCGGGTCGGCGTGCTGCGCTTCGGTATAGAGGGTGACGTGCATCAGGTCGTGGGCCACTTCCTGATTCACCTCGGCGCGCAGGGCGATCTGGTTGTAGCGCGCCTCCTCGGCCAGCAGGCCGGTGCTGGCCAGGCTGGCGGCGGTCAGGGCGAGGGCGGTGGCGATACGGGTCATGGTGCGCATGGGCGGTTCCTTGTCGATGGCCGATGGGCCGTTACGCGAGGGTAGACGAAGCAGAGTGACTGTTCGGTTTAATGGCGGTTCAACTTTTTTTGCCGCGTCGGCACCGGGTCGTGCCGGCTCAATCGTCCAGCCAGGCGCCCTGGGTTTCGCCGTGGCCGGTGTCGCGGTCGTAGCGGTGTTCGCGCTCGATATGGCGTTGCAAGGTGGCGTGGGCGCGGGCATTGGCCTGCTGTTCCAGGGTCTTGCAGTCCGCTTGCTCCGGCAGCGTCAGCAGCGCCGCGTCGATGGCCTGCGCCGCCGCCTGGCCGATGCGGTAGTGGCCCAGTTCGTGTTCCTCGAGCGCCGCCAGGTAGCGGGCGAAGCGCTGTTGCTGCTGGGCGTCGCCGCCGTGCAGGCGCGGCAGGGTGATGCTGGCCTGCAGCTGGGTGCTGCTGCGTTCGATACGGCAGCGGCCATCGCGCGCCTCCCGCCACCAGAAGCGCCATTCCACCTGCCAGCGGGTGAAGCCGTGGTAGGTCTGGCCGTCCAGGCGGATCGGCGAGGCGCTGTTCAGCGCCTGGCGCAGGCTGGCGTGCGCTTCAAGGCGGGCGTCGTAGTGGCGGTAGTCGAGCTGCTCGCGCACCTCGGCGTGCAGCGGCGCGGCCAGCAGCAGCGGCAGCAGGGCGCGCTTCATGACCGGCGCAGCCGTTCGCGGCC
>NZ_AVOF01000061.1:0-10634 GCF_000465935.2 Pseudomonas sp. EGD-AK9 | reverse complement strand
CTGGCGGCGGAACTGGGTGGGGTCTGGCATGCCGAACTGGACGTGGTCGACGCCGGCGCGGTCAAGGTCGCCCTGGCCGACTTCTGCGCCCTGCACGACGGCCAGCTGCGCCTGCTGTTCAACGGCGCCGGCATCCTGCGCACCGGCGCCTTCGAGACCATCGAACTGGAGCAGCACGCGCGCCTGTTGCAGATCAACCTGCTCGGCGTGCTCAATTTGAGCCACGCCGCATTTCCTTATCTCAAGGCCACGCCCGGCGCGCAGGTGATCAACATGGGCTCGGCCTCGGCGGTCTACGGCGTGCCGCAGCTGGCCAGCTACTCGGCCAGCAAGTTCGCCGTGCGCGGCCTGACCGAGGCGCTGGAGCTGGAATGGCGCGCCCATGGCATCCGCGTCGGCGACCTGATGCCGCCGTTCGTCAACACGCCGATGGTCGCCAGCCAGGGCGAACCGCCGCCGGTGATGCGCCGCCTCGGCGTACGTCTGCAGGCCGGACAGGTCGCCGAAGCCGCCTGGCAACAGGCTCAGGGCGCTGCGGTGCACCGCCCGGTGGGCCTGCAGTTCCGCCTGCTCTACGCATTGGGGCAGATCACCCCGGGCTGGATCAATAGAGCGATCATGGCCTGGCTCAGCCGGAGCTGATGGCGGGCTGGCCAATGGCCGCCGGTCGCCGGCTTTGTCACAAGGCCTTTCCGTTGCAGGCGAATCCGGCGGCCAGCGGCTACCCTGCAAGGGACGGTTTTCAGCCTGGTGTCCTGCCGGGCAGTCGTCGATGTGCGTCAACAGACACATCAAGCAGTCTGCTTGATTCTCGGGGCGGCGCCGCCAAGGTGCCGCGACACCGCCGAAGTTGGGCGGTCGCAATGGGAAAGCGGTCAATCCATCCATCGCCTGAGAGGAGGTCGTTTATGAGCACAGCCTTCCACGAAGACGCCAGCACCTCGGTGCTGCGCCGGATGAAAGAAGGGGGGTTCGACTTCGCCCAGTTTCACCCGATCGAGTTCTACGCCATCTTTCCCGATGAGGAGCGGGCCCGCATGGCAGCCAGGAATTTTCGCGGCGAGTCGCTCAACGCCCAGGTTTCCGCCCGCGAGGACGGCGCCTGGCACCTGCAGATCAGCAAAGTGATGTACGCCACCCATGCCGGTATCGGCGCGTTTGAACATGACCTGGAGTCCATCGTCCTGCCCCTGGGCGGCAAGCTGGACGGCTGGGGCGTTACCCAGGAGGTGAAAGCGTCCGCTGCCCGTTAGGGCATTGTCTCGACAGTCCATCGGCCGGCCCGCGCGGCCGGTCGATGGCGCCAACCGTCAGCGCGCCTCGACTTGCCCGAGGCCATCGCGCAGACTGCGCGGCATGGCCGACATCCTGATCCTCACCCATATCGATTATTGCCCGCCCGCTCACCTGGCACGGGTGCTGCAAGCGCGCGGCTGCGCCTTCGAGGTGCTGCGCGCCGACCTCGGCGAACTGCGCGGCTACGACCTGGAGCGACCCAGGGCGGTCGCGGTGATGGGCGGGCCGATGAGCGTCAACGACCCGCTGCCCTGGATCGCCGAGGAAGTGGCGGCGCTGCAGCGCTTTATCGCCCGCGACATTCCCATCGTCGGCCACTGCCTGGGCGGCCAACTGCTGGCCAAGGCCCTGGGCGCCGGCATCAGCCGCATGCCCTATACCGAAGCCGGCTGGCAGGCCATGCAGCGCCGCAGCGAGGCGGCGGACAGCCCCTGGCTGGCGCACCTGCCCGAGCACTTCAGCATCTTCCAGTGGCACGGCGACACCTTCGCCCTGCCAGCGGGGGCGCAACCGCTGCTGGGCAGCCGCTGGTGCGACAACCAGGCCTTCGCCTGGGGCGACAAGGTGCTGGCCCTGCAAGGCCACCCGGAGATGACCGAAGAGCTGATCGAGCTCTGGCTCGACGACTGGGCCCACCTGCTCGACGCCAGCCAGCCCAGCCAGCAGAGCATCGCCGCGATGCGCGACAACCTGGGCGAAAAGGTGAGGGCGCTGAACCAGGTGGCCGAGGGCTTCTACGCCCACTGGCTGAAGCTGGCCGGGCTCTGAGTTCGAACCCTCTCTGCAGAGCGGATCGGCGGGCCGCTGGGCGATGCTCCGATCCCGCTGCTTATCGCGGGCGAATGACAGTTGGGCGCAGACAAGACCCTTATTCCGGCTCATCTGCAATCAACGCCAGCAGATCGGTCACCCCGATATCCACGCCTGCCTGCGACAGCAGCGTGCTGGCCTGGCCGCGGTGGTGCGTCTGGTGGTTGAACAGGTGCATCAGCAGGGCGAAGAAGTTCTTCCGCGACTCGACGCCCTTCATATTGCGATAGCTCAACGGCTGATCCAGATGCGCCTCGCGAATCTCCAGCGCCAGGGCCTCGATGCAGGCATCCAGTCGTTGCCGCAGCGCCGCCAGCGCGCGGATATCCGCCGCCAACGGCTGGTCGAGGCGTGTCGGCCCGGGCAGCGTGGCCAGCGCCTGCAGCGCCTGGTAGCCGGCCGGATGCGCGGCGAAGCGCCCCAGCCAGATCAGGTCGGCCACCGCCAGGTGGTTGAGCGTGCCCAGGATCGAGCCGAAGAACGCCCCGCGTTCGGCGCCTATCGCCTCGTCCGGCAGGCTGGCGGCGGCCCGGTACAGCTTGTCGTTCATCCAGCGGTTGTAGGTCGCCAGATGGCGGATATGGTCGACTCTCTGCATGGCTTGCACCTTTTTCTCGACTCGTTCAGAAGCGCTGGTCGGCAATCGCCGGCAGTACCAGTTCGCGTACATAGCTGGCATCCGAGAGGGTCAGCAGCGTGCGCACCAGCGCCACCACATCGTGCAGCGGGATCAGCTGGCCCTCGCCATTCAGGGCGGCCTGCTCGCGCGGCGTGTGTAAACCGTCCTGGGTATTGAGATAGCCCAGCTGCAGGCAGGTGACGGCCAGGCGCTGATCGCGAAAGCCTTCGCGCAGGCTGTCGGCGATGCCCTTGAGGGCGAACTTGCTGGCTCCGAAGGTCACCTCGGGGCGCCCGCTCTGCGGCAGGCCCGAGGTGGAGCCGGTAAGGATCAGCTGCGGCTTGGCGCCGCCGAGCAGGCACGGCAGCAGACGCTTGAGCAGCAGCAGGGTGGCGCCGATATTGACGTCGACCATCTCCAGGATGCGTGCATCGCTGTCTTCCAGAAAGCTGTAGCCCTCGGCGAAGGCGCGTTCTTCCCAGATGCCCAGGTTGTAGAGAATGGCATCGAGCCGTGCCGGCGCCTGACGCTCGATCGCCTCGACGGCGCCCAGCGGATCGCTCAGGTCCGCCTCGATCCACTGGACAGGCTGCGCGAGATCTGCCGGCCGACTGCGGGAAACCCCGATCAGCTCGTGCTGTTCGGCCAGCCCCTCGACCAACGCTCGTCCCAGTCCCTTGCTGGCGCCTATGACCATGATGCGCATATCGCACGCTCCCTGACCGCCTGGCGGCGGATCTCCGTGGTAGACGATGACGGCCCGTTACAGTCGGGCCGGTTGGCAAACTAGTAGCGGCAGGCTGGGCGCGTCAACCGCGCCGCCCCGGCTGCCGGCCAATGCACGCCAGGGACACCGGCAAGTGGCGTTTATGTGATCGCGGGAAGCGGGGAGGCGAGCAAGCTCGCTCCTGCGGGAAGTGGCGGGCAGGAAGGCGCAGCGGTTGGCCCGCTGCGCCTTTTGCGTTTCAGCGGTTGAAGCGTTCGACCAGGGCGTACTGGCCCTGGGCGGTGCCGGTCAGGGCTTCGCTGAGTTTGGCGGTGCTTTGCGCTTCGCCCGCCGTCTGGTCGGCCAGTTGGGCGATGGTGGTGATGTTCTGGTTGATCTCGTCGGCCACGGCGCTCTGTTCCTCGGCGGCGGCGGCGATCTGGTTGGCCATGTCGGCGATATTGGCCACCGCGTCGCTGATGCCGGCCAGGGCCTGGTCGGCCTGGAGCACGCGCTCGACGCCTTCGTCGGCCTGCTTGCGGCCGATTTCCATGGTCATCACCGCTTCTTCGGCGGTGCGCTGCAGCTTGGCGATCAGGGCGTGGATCTGGCCGGTGGATTCGGCCGTGCGCTGGGCCAGGGAACGAACCTCGTCGGCCACCACGGCGAAGCCGCGGCCCATTTCGCCGGCGCGGGCGGCTTCGATGGCGGCGTTGAGGGCGAGCAGGTTGGTCTGGTCGGCGATGCCCTTGATCACGTCGACCACGCCGCCGATCTCGTTGCTGTCCTGGGCCAGGCGGGTGACGGTTTCGCCGGTGTCGCCCACCGATTGCGACAGGCGCTGGATGGCTTCGCGGGTTTCCGCGGCGATGCCGCGGCCTTCGCCGGTGAGGCGGTTGGCCTCCTGGGTGGCGATCGCGGTGCGCGCCACGTTGCTGGCCACTTCCAGGGTGGTGGCGGCCATTTCGTTGACCGCGGTGGCGACCTGTTCGGTTTCCTGGCGCTGGCGCTCCAGGCCGGCAGAGCTGTTGTGCGCCAGCTTGTCGGCCTCGCGGGCCTGCTGGGTGAGCTGTTCGGCGGTGTCCTGCAGGCGCGTCAGGCAGGTCTTCAGGCGCGCTTCCTGGCTGAGCATGGCCATCTCCAGGCGCGCTTCGGCGCCGCGGCTGTCGGTGTACATCTGCGCGATCAGCGGGTCGGAGGTGGTCTGTTCGGCCAGGCGCAGCAGGCGCTTGATGCCGCGGGTCTGCCAGGCGATGCCGGCCAGGCCCAGGGGGATGGAGAGTGCGGCGGCGAGGGCGAAGCCCCAGCCGCTGCCGAACCAGTGGCCGATCAGGAAGCCGATCTGGCTGACCAGGATGAACGGCAGCCAGGCCTGCATCACCGGCAGCCAGGCATCGCGTTTGGGAATGGCGGTCTTGCCGGCATTGACCCGCGCATAGAGGGCTTCGGCGCGGCGCACCTGCTCGGCGCTGGGTTTGACCCGCACCGATTCGTAGCCGACCACCTGGTTGTTCTCGGTCATCGGCGTGACGTAGGCGTTGACCCAGTAGTGGTCGCCGCTCTTGCAACGGTTCTTGACGATGCCCATCCACGGCCGGCCCTGTTTCAGGGTGCTCCACATGTGCTCGAACACCGCCGCCGGCACGTCCGGATGGCGCACGATGTTGTGCGGCGCGCGCAGCAGTTCCTCGCGGGAGAAACCGCTGATTTCGACGAAGGCGTCGTTGCAGTAGGTGATCTGGCCCTTGAGGTCGGTGGTGGAGATCAGGCGCTGCTGCGCAGGGAAGGTGCGCTCGCGCTGAGTGACCGGTTGGTTATTACGCATGGCAGGTATCCGTCGTTGTTATGCCCTCTGCATCGGCCGCAAAGCGGCGAAGTTGAGGGAGAAATCCGTGGCGCGCAGTGTAAACGGATTCTGCCTGGCGTCACCCTTTCGTCGCGACCCGGGCCGTCCCTGGCCCGCTCGTTCTAGTTGGCGATCATCTGCCGCAGCACGTAATGCAGGATGCCGCCGGCCTTGAAGTATTCCACCTCGTTGAGGGTGTCGATGCGGCACAGCAGTTCGACCTCCTCGCGCTGGCCGTTTTCGCGGACGATGGCCAGCGACAGCGGCATATGCGGGTGCAGTTCGACGCCGTCGAGGCCGTGGATGCCGAGCTTCTCGCGGCCGGTCAGGCCCAGGCTCTTGCGGTCGCAGCCGGGCTTGAACTGCAGCGGCAGCACGCCCATGCCCACCAGGTTGGAGCGGTGGATGCGCTCGAAGCTCTCGGCGATCACCGCCTTGACCCCCAGCAGGTTGGTACCCTTGGCCGCCCAGTCGCGGCTCGAGCCGGTGCCGTACTCCTTGCCGGCGATCACCACCAGCGGCGTGCCCGCTTCCTGGTAGCGCATGGCCGCGTCATAGATCGACAGCTTGTCGCCACTGGGAATATGCAGAGTGTTGCCACCTTCCTCGCCACCGAGCATTTCGTTCCTGATGCGGATATTGGCGAAGGTGCCGCGCATCATCACCTCGTGGTTGCCGCGGCGCGAGCCGTAGGAGTTGAAGTCCGCGGGTGCCACGCCCTGTTCGCGCAGGTAGCGCCCGGCCGGGCTGTCGGCCTTGATGTTGCCGGCCGGCGAGATGTGGTCGGTGGTCACCGAGTCGCCGAGCAGGGCGAGGATGCGCGCCTCATGGATATCGCCGATATGCGGCGGATCGCCGGCGATGTCCTCGAAGAACGGCGGGTGCTGGATATAGGTGGAGTCCGCCTGCCAGACGTAGGTGTCGGCCTGCGGCACCTCGATGGCCTGCCACTGTGCGTCGCCGGCGAAGACTTCGGCGTATTCCTTGCGGAACATGGCGGTATCGACCTTGGCGATGGCCTCGGCGATCTCCGCCTGGCTCGGCCAGATGTCCCTGAGGTACACCGGCGCGCCGTCCTTGCCGGTGCCCAGCGGCTCCTGGCTGAGGTCGAGGCGCACGCTGCCGGCCAGGGCGTAGGCCACCACCAGCGGCGGCGAGGCCAGCCAGTTGGTCTTCACCAGCGGGTGCACGCGGCCCTCGAAGTTGCGGTTGCCGGACAGCACCGAGGCGACGCTCAGGTCGGCCTGGGTGATGGCCTGTTCGATGGGCTCGCGCAGCGGCCCGGAGTTGCCGATGCAGGTGGTGCAGCCATAGCCCACCAGGTCGAAACCGAGCTTCTCCAGGTAGGGCGTCAGACCGGCGGCGTTGAAGTACTCGGTGACCACCTTGGAGCCGGGCGCCAGCGAGCTCTTGACCCAGGGCTGGCGCTGCAGGCCTTTGTCCACGGCCTTCTTGGCCAGCAGGCCGGCGGCCATCATCACGCTGGGGTTGGAGGTGTTGGTGCAGGAGGTGATGGCGGCGATCACCACCGCGCCGTGCTTCAGGCGATAGGTCTGGCCCTCGTCCTGATAGTCCACCCCGCCACTTTGCTGGCCGCCGCCGACGGCTGTGCCGCCCCCCCCTTCGTTGAGCAGGCGACCGTCTTCCTTTGCCGTGGGCTTGAGCTGCAGGCCGAGGAAATCGTTGAAGGCCTGGGCGACCTGACCGAGGGCGACGCGGTCCTGCGGGCGCTTCGGCCCGGCCAGGCTGGCTTCGACGCTGCCCAGATCGAGGCTCAGGCTATCGCTGAACAGCGGCTCGGCGCCGGGCTCGCGCCACAGGCCCTGGGCCTTGCAGTAGGCTTCCACCAGTTGCACTGTGGCTTCCGGGCGGCCGGACAGGCGCAGGTAGCCGAGGGTGATGGCGTCGACCGGGAAGAAGCCGCAGGTGGCGCCGTATTCCGGGGCCATATTGGCGATGGTGGCGCGGTCGGCCAGCGGTAGGTCGGCCAGGCCGTCGCCGTAGAATTCGACGAACTTGCCCACCACGCCCTTGCTGCGCAGCATCTGGGTGACGGTGAGCACCAGGTCGGTGGCGGTGATGCCTTCCTTGAGCCTGCCGCTGAGCTTGAAGCCGATGACTTCCGGAATCAGCATCGACACCGGCTGGCCGAGCATGGCCGCTTCGGCCTCGATGCCGCCGACGCCCCAGCCGAGCACGCCGAGGCCGTTGATCATGGTGGTGTGCGAGTCGGTGCCGACCAGGGTATCGGGGTAGGCGAGGGTGGCGCCTTCCTCCTCCTTGGTCCACACGGTGCGCGCCAGGTATTCCAGGTTGACCTGGTGGCAGATGCCGGTGCCCGGCGGCACCACGCTGAAGTTGGCGAAGGCATGCTGGCCCCAGCGCAGGAAGGCGTAGCGCTCGCCGTTGCGCTGCATTTCCAGCTCGACGTTGTCGTGGAAGGCGCTGGAGGAGGCGTAGCGGTCGACCATCACCGAGTGGTCGATGACCAGGTCCACCGGCGACAGCGGGTTGATCCGCTGCGGGTCGCCGCCGGCCTTGGCCATGGCGTCGCGCATGGCGGCGAGGTCGACCACCGCCGGCACCCCGGTGAAGTCCTGCATCAAGACCCGCGCCGGGCGGAACTGGATCTCCTGCTCGGAGCCGCGCTTGTCCAGCCAGTCGGCCATGGCCTGCAGGTCGGCGGCGCTGACGGTGTGGCCGTCTTCGCAGCGCAGCAGGTTTTCCAGCAGCACCTTGAGCGACTTGGGCAGGCGGTCGATGTTGCCGAGGCGCTGGGCCGCCTCGGGCAGGCTGAAGTAGTGGTAGGTGGCGTCGCCGATCTTCAGTTCGCGGCGGCAGTTCAGGCTATCGAGGGAGGGCATTGCACTTCTCCTTGAGGCCCGTACGGTCGGGCCGTTTCTGATGACTGCAGAGCGTTCAAGCTAGTTGCCTATGAGCGGTCTGGCCAGCATTCATTCGGGATTCGCTGCTGGCAATCTGCCTAGCACTGGACAGGAAGGTGGCGTCCGCGGTTCCCGCCTCGGGTATCATGCGCGACCCAAGGAGACGTCTCGATGAATACCCTGTTTTTCCATTGCCGCCCCGGTTTCGAAGGCGAGGTCTGCGCCGAGATCGCCGAGCTGGCCGCGCGTCTGGACGTGGCCGGCTACTCCAAGGCCAAGCCCGGCGGCGCTTGCGCCGAGTTCGTCTGCAGCGAGGCCGGCGATAGCGCGCGGCTGATGTGCGGCGTGCGGTTCAACAGCCTGATCTTCCCGCGCCAGTGGGCGCGCGGCGCCTTCGTCAGCCTGCCGGAGAGCGAGCGCATCGGCGTGCTGCTCGAGGCCCTGGCCGACTACCCGCAGTGCGGCAGCCTGTGGCTGGAAGTGGTGGACACCAACGAGGGCAAGGAGCTGTCGACCTTCTGCAAGAAGTTCGAGGCGCCGCTGCGCAATGCCCTGCGGGGGGCCGGCAAGCTGGTGGACGACGCCAGCAAGCCGCGTCTGCTGCTGACCTTCAAGAGTGGCCGCGAGGTGTTCGCCGGCATCGCCGAGGCGGACAACCAGGCGATGTGGCCGATGGGCATTCCGCGGCTGAAGTTCCCCCGCGAGGCGCCGAGCCGCTCGACGCTCAAGCTGGAGGAGGCCTGGCACCACTTCATCCCGCGCCAGCAGTGGGATCAGCGCCTGGCCCCGGGCATGACCGCGGTGGATCTGGGCGCGGCGCCCGGCGGCTGGACCTGGCAGCTGGTCAACCGGGAAATCCGCGTCACCGCCGTGGACAACGGGCCGATGGCCGAGAGCCTGATGTATTCGGGTTTCGTCGTGCACCAGCGTGCCGATGGTTTCCTGTTCCGCCCGCGCCATCCGGTGCACTGGATGGTCTGCGACATAGTCGAGAAGCCGGCGCGCACCGCTGCGCTGATCGAGACCTGGCTGGGCGAGGGGCTGTGCCGCGAGGCGGTGGTCAACCTCAAGCTGCCGATGAAGCAGCGCTACGCCGAGGTGCGCCGCCTGCTCGAGCGCATCGAGGCGGGCTTCGCCGCGCGCGGGGTGAAGGTGGCGCTGGCCTGCAAGCAGCTGTATCACGACCGCGAGGAAGTCACCTGCCATCTGCGCCGGCTGGGCAAGTAGCGGCGATATCCGGCGGGGCCTCGCAGGCTGCGCCGGGCGCACCAGGGGCAGCCGGCAGGTGCGCACGACCCGGGCGACGCCGCGGCATCCATCACTCGGCGTCTGGGCGCTTTTCGGCCCCTGGCCCTTGCGCCCTGATCCAGTAGCTCTGCTTGTGCCCGCGTGCCTCGAAGGTGCGCGCCAGCGCCTCGGCGCGGCGCGGTCGAGGCCGTCGCGGACGATGAACTCGTTGCCGTTGTCGTCCAGGCGGACCAGGCACCAGAGTTGCGGCGGTTGGCGATCGGGCATGGGCGGGGCCTCGGCTGCGTCCCCACAGATTAGCCCGGCGCCGCGGCGCCGGGCTGGTATTCAACCGAGCCCGGGCAAACGCCCGGCCCGGGCTCCCGCGGCGCCCCGGGCTCCGCCCGGAACTGGCGTGCAGGCTGTCCCTAACCCGCCGGAGCGCAGGCACTGTGCCGCAGATGCCGGGCGGGCGCCGCCCATCCAAGGTTGTGCGGGCAAGGTGACCTGGAGGTCAGCTTTGCGCGACAATGCCCGCCTGCCAGTGGAGCCCCCTTATGTCCGATGCCCTGACCCTGTCCCACGATGATCTGCTCGATGCCAGCGGCTTGAACTGCCCCGAGCCGGTGATGATGCTGCACAACAAGGTGCGCGACCTGCAGCCCGGCGGCCTGCTCAAGGTGGTGGCCACCGACCCCTCGACCCGCCGCGACATTCCCAAGTTCTGCGTGTTCCTCGGCCACGAGCTGCTCGGCCAGGCCGAGGAGGACGGTACCTACCTGTACTGGATCCGCAAGAAGGCGGAATAGGCCGGAGGTCCGCAGGCTGTCGCTAGGCGTCGCCCGGGACGCCGCTCCAGCCCGCTTGCCCCGGCGCCAGTCCGCAGCTGTTCAGCAGCGCCTGCCAGGCCTTGACGTGACGCGCGGTGGCGGCGCGGAAATCCATCCACAGCGAGTCCCGTTCGCCGGCCAGGCGCGCCAGATAGGTGCCTGTCGCCGGCGGTATGCCTTCGATGCCCTGCAACTGTCGCAGCGCCGCCTGCCATTGCTGGCCGCGCTGGTCGACGGCAGCCAGGTAGGGCTGCAGGCCGCCGGCGTAGAACTTGACGAAGATGTTCTGCAGGATGCGCCCGCGCGGCGTTGCCTGGCCCAGCGGGCACAGCGGCCGGCGTTGCTGGCGTTGCTCGAGCAGCTCGCTGGCGGCGTCGAGGCTGTGGCGCAGGCTGGCCAGGCTGGTGATCAGCTG
>NZ_AVOF01000060.1:0-10657 GCF_000465935.2 Pseudomonas sp. EGD-AK9 | reverse complement strand
GCCGAGTGGCTGGCGGCGATCCACTGGCCGAGCCTGCACGGCGCCTGGATGAGCCTGGCGCAACTGGCCTATCCGCTGTTCCTGCTGGCCTTCGTCGCCTTGCTGCTGCAGTACCTGCGGCAGCCGCGGCCGTTGCACGCGGCGCAGCTGTGCGGCCTGCTCGGCGCGTTGTGGATGCTGCCGCAGGTGTTCATCCTGCCCCACGCGCTGCAGGTGATGAGCAGCCTGGCGATGCTCATGCTGGTCGCCGCGGTGGCCCACGAGGCCTACCAGATGGCCTTTCGCGACGAGCTCACCGGGCTGCCGGGGCGGCGCGCGCTGAACGAACGCCTGCAGCGCCTGGGCCGCGACTACGTGATCGCCATGGTCGACGTCGACCACTTCAAGAACTTCAACGACACTCACGGCCACGATGTCGGCGACCAGGTGCTGCGCCTGGTCGCCAGCCAGCTGCGCAAGGTCGGGGGCGGCGGCAAGGCCTACCGTTACGGCGGCGAGGAATTCACCCTGCTGTTTCCCGGCAAGAGCCTCGAGCAGTGCCAGCCCCATCTGGAGGCGGTGCGCCTGGCCATCGAGCACTACCGCATGCAGCTGCGCGACAAGCAGAGTCGTCCGCGCAGCGACCAGCAGGGCAAGCAGCGCCGCGGCGGCAATGGCGCGAGCGAGGTGTCGGTGACTGTCAGCATGGGCGTGGCCGCGCGCCAGGCCGAGCAGCGCAGCCCGCAGGCGGTGATCAAGGCGGCGGACAAGGCGCTGTACAGCGCCAAGGCCGCCGGGCGCAACTGCATCCGCAGCGCCGGCCATCGCCGCGGCGCGGTGAAGCTGGCCGGCGAAGCCGACTGAGGCCGCTTATGGCCGCGCATTCAGCCGGCCAACTGTCGTTGTTGCCAGCCGCCGTGCGGCAGTAGCGTGGGGCGACCTGACCGCTGCCCGAATGGAGAACCGCCATGCCCGAGTACAAGGCCCCGCTGCGCGATATGCGCTTTCTGATCGACGATGTCTTCGCCTTTCCCGCCCACTACGCCGCGCTCGACGCCAGCGAGGCGAGCCCCGACATGCTCGGCGCCATCCTCGAGGAAGGCGCCAAGTTCTGCGAGCAGGTGCTGGCGCCGCTCAACCGCAGCGGCGACGAGGAGGGCTGCCGCTTCGACGCAGGCGTGGTGAGCACGCCCAAGGGTTTCAAGGAGGCCTTCGCCCAGTACGCCGAGGGCGGCTGGATGGGCCTGGCGGCCGACCCGGCCTACGGCGGCCAGGGCCTGCCGCAGTCGCTGGGGCTGATCGTCAGCGAGATGGTCGCCTCGGCGAATCAGTCCTGGGCCATGTACCCGGGCCTGACCCACGGCGCCATGTCGGCGATCCATGCCCATGGCAGCGAGGCGCAGAAGCAGACTTACCTGAGCCGCATGAGCGAAGGCCGCTGGACCGGCACCATGTGCCTGACCGAGGCGCACTGCGGCACCGACCTGGGCCTGATCAAGACCCGCGCCGTGCCCCAGGCCGACGGCAGCTACCGGATCAGCGGCAGCAAGATCTTCATCTCCGCCGGCGAGCACGACATGAGCGAGAACATCGTCCATCTGGTGCTGGCCAAGCTGCCCGACGCGCCGGCCGGCACCCGCGGCATCTCGCTTTTTATCGTGCCCAAGTTCCTGCCCGATGCGACAGGCGAAGCCGGCGCGCGCAACGCGGTGAGCTGCGGCGCCATCGAGCACAAGATGGGCATCAAGGCATCGAGCACCTGCGTGATCAACTTCGACGGCGCCAGCGGCTACCTGATCGGCGAGGCCAACAAGGGCCTGGCCTGCATGTTCACCATGATGAACCACGCGCGCCTGGGCACCGGCATGCAGGGCCTGTGTCTCGGCGAGGCGAGCTTCCAGGGCGCGCTGAAGTACGCTAACGAACGCCTGCAGATGCGCGCGCTGAGCGGGCCGAAGGCACCGGACAAGGCCGCCGACCCGATCATCGTGCACCCCGACGTGCGCCGCATGCTGTTGACCATGAAGGCCTTCAACGAGGGCAACCGTGCGCTGGCCTACTTCACCGCGCAATTGCTCGACGTGGCGCACCAGGCCGAAAGCGCCGAGGCGCGAGAGGAGGCGGAGAATCTGCTGGCCTTCCTCACCCCGATCTGCAAGGCCTTCATGACCGAGACCGGGCTGGAGGCGACCAACCTCGGCATGCAGGTGTTCGGCGGCCACGGCTATATCCGCGAATGGGGCATGGAGCAGCTGGTGCGCGACTGCCGCATCGCGCCGATCTACGAGGGCACCAACGGCATCCAGGCGCTGGACCTGCTCGGGCGCAAGGTGCTCGGCAGCCAGGGCAAGCTGCTGCGCGGCTTTACCAAGATCGTCCACAAGTTCTGCGAGGCTCAGGCCGGGCATCCGCAGCTCGGCGCGCAGGTGGCCCAGCTGGCCGCATTGAACAAGCAATGGGGCGAGCTGACCCAGCAGGTCGGTATGGCGGCGATGAAGAATCCGGACGAGGTCGGCGCCGCCTCCGTCGACTACCTGATGTATTCGGGCTACCTGACCCTGGCCTATTTCTGGCTGCGCATGGCCGTGGTGGCCCAGGAGAAGCTGGCGGCCGGCGACGACGACGGCTTCCATCAGGCCAAGCTGGCCACCTGCGCCTTCTACTTCCAGCGCCTGCTGCCGCGGACCGAGGCGCACCGCCTGGCCCTGGCCGCCGGCAGCGCCTGCATGATGGAACTGCCGGCCGAACACTTCGCCTTCTGACCGGCGGTCGTGGTCACTGGAGCCCGCCTGTTGGCGGGCTTTTTCACATCAAGCGGATGCGAACTTTTAGTGAATAATTGGTCACAACACGACCCTATGTGTCTATAAAGTTGTTCCATTAAACTCGGAGTCCTCACGTAACTCCGTTTTCCGAGGATGTGCCATGGCCGATTACCAAGCCCCCCTGCGCGACATGCGCTTCGTGCTCAATGAAGTTTTCGAAGTCTCCAAGCTCTGGGCCGAGCTGCCGGCCCTGGCCGAGGTGGTCGATGTCGAGACCGCCAGCGCCATCCTCGAAGAAGCCGGCAAGGTCACCGCTGGCAGCATCGCCCCGCTGAACCGCAGCGGTGATGAAGAGGGCTGCTCCTGGGACAACGGCGCGGTGAAGACCCCGGCCGGCTTCCCCGAGGCCTACCAGACCTACGCCGAGGGTGGCTGGGTCGGCGTCGGCGGCTCGCCGGAGTTCGGCGGCATGGGCATGCCCAAGGTGATCGGCGCCCAGGTCGAGGAGATGGTCAACTCGGCCAACCTGTCCTTCGGCCTGTACCCGATGCTGACCGCCGGCGCCTGCCTGTCGATCCTCAACCACGCCAGCGAAGCGCTCAAGGCGCAGTACCTGCCGAACATGTACGCCGGCGTCTGGGCCGGTTCCATGTGCCTGACCGAACCGCACGCCGGCACCGACCTCGGCATCATCCGCACCAAGGCCGAGCCCCAGGCCGACGGCAGCTACAAGGTCAGCGGCACCAAGATCTTCATCACCGGCGGGGAACACGACCTGACCGAGAACATCATCCACCTGGTGCTGGCCAAGCTGCCGGATGCGCCGGCCGGGCCGAAAGGCATCTCGCTGTTCCTGGTGCCCAAGTTCATGGTCAACGCCGACGGTTCGCTGGGCGAGAAGAACGCCCTGGGCTGCGGCTCGATCGAACACAAGATGGGCATCAAGGCCTCGGCCACCTGCGTGATGAACTTCGATGGCGCCACCGGTTATCTGGTCGGCGAAGTGAACAAGGGCCTGGCGGCCATGTTCACCATGATGAACTACGAGCGCCTGGGCGTCGGCATCCAGGGCCTGGCCCTGGGCGAACGCAGCTACCAGAGCGCCGTGGACTACGCCCGCGAGCGCATCCAGAGCCGCGCGCCGACCGGCCCGGTGGCAAAAGACAAGGCCGCCGACCCGATCATCGTCCATCCGGACGTGCGCCGCATGCTGCTGACCATGAAGGCGCTGAATGAGGGTGGTCGCGCCTTCTCCAGCTACGTCGCCCTGCAGCTCGATACCGCCAAGTACAGCCAGGACGCCGCCACCGCCAAGCGCGCCGAGGAACTGGTGGCGCTGCTGACCCCGGTGGCCAAGGCCTTCCTCACCGACATGGGGCTGGAAACCACGGTGCATGGCCAGCAGATCTTCGGCGGCCACGGCTTTATCCGCGAGTGGGGCCAGGAGCAGCTGATCCGCGACTGCCGCATCACCCAGATCTACGAAGGCACCAACGGCATCCAGTCGCTGGACCTGATGGGGCGCAAGATAGTCGGCAGCGGCGGCAGCTACTACAAGCACCTGGCCGACGAGATCAAGGCCTTCGTCGCTTCGGCCGATGCCAATCTCGACGAGTTCACCAAGCCGCTGGCGGCTGCCGTGCAGAACCTGGATGAGCTGACCGCCTGGGTGCTGGACCGCGCCAAGGGCAACCCCAACGAGATCGGCGCTGCCTCGGTGGAGTACCTGCAGGTGTTCGGCTACACCGCCTACGCCTATATGTGGGCCTTGATGGCCCGGGCGTCGCTGGGCAAGGAAGGGCAGGACGAGTTCTACGCCAGCAAGCTGGGCACCGCGCGCTTCTACTTCGCCCGCCTGCTGCCGCGCATCCACTCGCTCACCGCCTCGGTCAAGGCCGGTAGCGAGTCGTTGTACCTGCTCGACGCCGCGCAGTTCTAAGCGCCTCCGGCGACACCCAAAAGCCCCGGCCCCAGTGCCGGGGCTTTTGCGTTTTCGCCCCCTGGTGCGCCGCGCACACCAGGCCCATCGCCGATTTGTCGCTGCTAACGCTAAAAATCCTATAGCCCCCGGCATTCGCCCCGCAGGCCGCGGGCTTGGCGTGCCTGCAGCTTTTTCCTCGCCAGCGACGACAAAAAACATAATTTCGCGAATCCCTCGCGCTGCACAGAATGCGGCCAACACCCAGCGGCTAGCCGCGACAGCACAACAACAACGATCAGCGTCCGAGGAACCCTGCCATGACCGACCTGAATCAAACCGCCTTTCAGCCCTATCGGGATGCGGCAGCCGTGCCCACGGCAATCGACACCCTGGTGGTCGGCGCCGGCCAGGCCGGCGTGGCCGTCAGCGAGCACCTGAGCAAGCTCGGCGTGCCGCACCTGGTGCTGGAGAAGAACCGCATCGCCGAAGCCTGGCGCAGCGGGCGCTGGGATTCGCTGGTGGCCAACGGACCGGCCTGGCACGACCGTTTCCCCGGCCGGGAATTCGACCTCGACCCCGACGCCTTCGCCGCCAAGGACCAGGTGGCGGACTACTTCGAGGCCTACGCCCGCCAGTTCGACGCGCCGATCCGCACCGGCGTGGAGGTGCGGCGCGTGCGGCGCAACCCCGATCGCGCCGGCTTCACGGTGGAGACCTCCGCCGGCGTGATCCAGGCCAACCGCGTGGTCTCCGCCACCGGCCCCTTCCAGCGCCCGGTGATCCCGGCCATCGCACCCAAGGACGAATCGCTCTACCAGATCCACTCGGCCGCCTACCGTAACCCGCAGCAGCTTCCGGAGGGCGGCGTGCTGGTGGTCGGCGCCGGCTCCTCGGGGGTGCAGATCGCCGACGAGCTGATGCGCGCCGGGCGCCGCGTCTACCTCTCGGTGGGCCCGCACGACCGGCCGCCGCGCAGCTACCGCAACCGCGACTTCTGCTGGTGGCTGGGCGTGCTCGGCCTGTGGGACGCCGAGGCCGCGCAGCCGGGCAAGGAGCACGTGACCATCGCCGTCAGCGGCGCGCGCGGCGGCGAGACCATCGATTTTCGCCGCCTGGCGCAGCAGGGCATGACCCTGGTCGGCCTGACCCAGGCGTTCGACGGCGGCCTGGTGCGCTTCCAGGACGACCTGGCGGACAACCTGGCGCGCGGCGACGAGAACTACCTGGCGCTGCTGGATGCCGCCGACGCCTATATCGCCCGCAACGGCCTCGACCTGCCGGAGGAGCCCGAAGCGCGCCGGATCTACCCAGACGCCGAGTGCATCCGTCAGCCGATTCGCGAACTCGACCTGGCCGCCGCCAGCGTTACTTCGATCATCTGGGCCACCGGCTACGCCGTGGATTTCAGCTGGCTGCAGGTCGACGCCTTCGACGCGGCGGGCAAGCCGCGGCATCAGCGCGGCGTGTCCAGCGAACCCGGGGTGTACTTCGTCGGCCTGCCCTGGCTGTCGCGCCGCGGCTCCACCTTCATCTGGGGCGTGTGGCACGACGCCAAACACATCGCCGATCACATCGCCACGCAGCGCAAGTACGCCGAGTACCGCGACCCCGCGCAGCGTCAGGCCAGCACCGTCCAACAAGCCGCCTCCTGGGAGTAAGTCGATGCCTACCCATACCCGCATCCGCATGTTCAACACCAAAGACACCTACCCGAACCAGAGCCTGGACAACGACCTGTGCCAGGCGGTGCGCGCCGGCAACACCGTGTACGTGCGCGGCCAGGTCGGCACCGACTTCGAGGGCCGTCTGGTCGGCCTCGGCGACGCCCGCGCGCAGACCGAGCAGGCGATGAAGAACGTCAAGCAGCTGCTGGAAGAGGCCGGCAGCGACCTGTCGCATATCGTCAAGACCACCACCTACCTGATCGACCCGCGCTACCGCGAGGCGGTCTACCAGGAGGTCGGCAAGTGGCTCAAGGGCGTGTTCCCGATCTCCACCGGCCTGGTGGTCTCGGCCCTCGGCCAGCCGCAGTGGCTGATGGAGATCGACGTGATCGCGGTGATCCCGGACGACTGGCAACGCTGAGGAGCAGCCCATGACCTTTTCCATCGTCGGCCGCTGCGCCGAAACTGGCCAGCTGGGCATCGCCATCAGCTCCTCGAGCATCGCCGTCGGCGCGCGTTGCCCCTGGCTGCGCGCCGGGGTCGGCGTGGTGGCGTCGCAGAACGTCACCCTGCCGGCCCTCGGCCCGCAGATCCTCGATTTGCTCGAGGCCGGCCACGAGCCCGCCGCGGCGCTGGACCAGGCCCTGGCCCGCAACGGCTACAGCCAGTACCGCCAGGTCGCGGTGCTCGACGGCCAGGGCCGCAGCGCGCTGTTTTCCGGCAGCCAGGCGCTCGGCGTGCATAACGCCCTGGCCGGCGAACAATGCGTGGCCGCCGGCAACCTGCTGGCCTCCGCAGCGGTGATCGAGGCGCTGGTCAGCGCCTTCGAACAGAGCCCGGGGCAACTGGCCGAGCGCCTGCTGGCGGCGATGCAGGCGGCCATGGCCGCCGGCGGCGAAGCCGGGCCGGTGCATTCGGCGGCGCTCAAGGTGGTTGGCGACCTGACCTGGCCGATGGTCGACCTGCGCGTCGACTGGGCCGAGCAGGACCCCATCGGCGAGCTGGACAAACTCTGGCAGGCCTATGCCCCGCAGATGCAGGACTACCTGACCCGCGCCCTCGACCCCACCGCCGCGCCCAGCTATGGCGTGCCGGGGGACGAGTAGGGCGGACGATGATCTGGCATTGCCTGGTGGATGGATGAAGCGTCGTCCACCCTACGAATTGCCGGCGTGATGCCCAGTAGGGTGGACGACGCTTTTTTCGTCCACCAGCCCTTCGAGCCCCATTTTTTCAGGGAAAACAGCCCATGTTCACCAGTCGCGACCTGCTCGCCCGCCTGATCGCCTTTCCCACCGTCAGCCGCGACTCCAACCTGGCGCTGATCGATTTCGTTCGCGACTACCTGGAGGGCCTCGGCCTGAGCTGCGAGCTGGACTACAACGCCGAGCACAGCAAGGCCAACCTCCATGCCCGCCTCGGCCCGGCCGGCGGCGGCGGGGTGATGCTCTCCGGGCACAGCGACGTGGTGCCGGTGGACGGCCAGGCCTGGAGCGTACCGGCCTTCGCGCTGACCGAGCGCGACGGCCTGCTGTACGGCCGCGGCGCGGCGGACATGAAGGGCTTTATCGCCTGCGTGCTGGCCGCCGTTCCGCGCTTTCTGGAACAACCGCTACGCCTGCCGCTGCATATCGCCATTTCCTACGACGAGGAGGTCGGCTGCCTCGGCGTGCGCAGCCTGGTCGAACGCCTGCGCGCCAGCCCCGAGCGCCCGGCCATCTGCCTGATCGGCGAACCCACCGAGATGCGCCCGGTGCTCGGCCACAAGGGCAAGCTGGCGATGCGCTGCCAGGTGCACGGCGCCGCCTGCCACTCGGCCTACGCGCCGCAGGGGGTCAACGCCATCGAGTACGCCGCCAAGCTGATCGGCAAGCTCGGCGAGATCGGTGCGCAGCTGGCCGCGCCGGCGCGCCGCGACGCACGTTTCGACCCGCCCTATTCGACGGTGCAGACCGGCCTGATCCAGGGCGGCCGGGCGCTGAACATAGTCCCGGCCGAATGCCAGTTCGACTTCGAGGTGCGCGCGCTGCCGGCCGACGATCCGCAGCAGGTGGCGCGTGATCTGCGCACCTACGCCGAAACCGAGCTGCTGCCGCAGATGCGTGCGGTGAGTGCGGCCAGCGCCATCGAGTTCCAGGCGTTGTCGGCCTACCCGGGCCTGGCCACCGACCCGCAGGGCGAAGCCGCCGAGCTGCTGGCGCTGCTCAGCGGCTCGCGGGATTTCAGCACCGTGGCCTTCGGCACCGAGGGCGGGCTGTTCGACGAAGCCGGCATCGCCACGGTGATCTGCGGCCCCGGCAGCATGGAGCAGGGCCATAAACCCGACGAGTTCGTCAGCCTGGCCCAGCTGGACGCCTGCGACGCGCTGCTGGCGCGGCTGGCGCAGTGGCTGCAGCAGGACGCCTGAAACGCCCACGGATGGCATCCGGAAGCCTTCGCAACCACCGCCTACAGGTGGGCGCAGAACGCCGGCGCCGTCTGCCAGCGGTCGTTGAGGCCATCGACGCAGCGGATCGGGATGCGTGCCAGCGCCTCCTCGCTCAGCCCTTCCAGGCAACCGATATTGACGCCGTACATAGTGCCGATGGGCGTGTCGTTGCCGATACCGAAGGCGCGTACGCCACAGTGCTTGCAGAACAGATGCTGGTTCTTGCGGCTATGGAAGCGGTACTCGCTCAGCATGTCCGCGCCAGCCAGCAGGCGAAAGCCCTCGGGTCTGGCCACCGCGACCCAGAAGCGCGTGCGCCGGCAGATCGAGCAGTTGCAGCGGTAGGAGTCCTGTTCGAGATCGAGCTCGGCCTCGAACTGCACGGCGCCGCAATGGCAGCTGCCGCGATAGGTCTTGAGCATGGCGGGGCCTCCGGGCGACAGACCTGGAGGCAAGCCTAGACCGCGCGCGGCGCCTGGGCAAAGCGCCGCTCCTGGTCGAGGGCGGGTGCGCTGCTGCGGTCCGGGCATCACGCATCTTGCCAGCCCGCTATGCCGGTGCGGCGCTGGGCGCCGATGCCCGGGCCGAATGGTCCAGCCCTTAGCCCCTGTCTCCCGCCGCCAACTGCTCCTTGCAGTACTCGACGAACAGCTGCGCCGGCTTGGTCAGTTGCGCGCGCTTGAGCCAGGCGGCGACCAGGCCGGAGCCGCTGACCTCTTCGGCGATGTCCACCATCACCACCTTGCGCCCGTCGTAGGTGCATTCCGAGTGCGGGCGGGTGACCAGCAGGGAGAAGCCGAAACCCTGGCCGACCATGCCGCGCACCATCTCGATCGACGGCGAGCTGAAGACGATGTTGGGCGTCAGGCCCAGCTCCTCGAACAGGCTGACGAAGTAGGTGCGGCTCGGCAGCACGTCGAGCAGGATCATCGGTTCCAGACACAGGTCGCGCAGCGACACCTGGGCCTGGCCGGTGAAGCGATGGCCTTCGGGGAGCAGGGCGTAGGGTTTCTGCGGCGCCATCAGCGGTTCGCTGTCGATGGTGGCGTCGAGGTCGTGGGCGTAGAGGATGGCCAGGTCGAAGCGCCCGGCGGTCAGGCCCTGCACCAGCTCCTGCTGCTCGCCGTCGCGGATGCGGATCTCCACCCCGGGGTAGAGCGCGTTGAAGCCGGCGATCAGGCGCGGCAGATAGAGCGGGGCGACGGTCTCGAAGCAGCCGATATCGATCTGCCCGGCGATCACGTCGTTGTCGGCCAGGGCGTTCTGCTCGAACTCGCGGGCCATGCGCAGCAGTTCCTGGGCCTTCTTGTAGAAGCGCGCGCCGCCCGGTGTCAGCGACACGCCCTGGGCATGGTGGCGGATAAACAGCTGCAGGCCGAAGCTGTCCTCCAGGCCCTTGATCGCGGTGGAGATCGACGGCTGGGCGATATACAGCTTGCGCGAGGCCTCGGCCACGCTGCCGCATTCCACGGTGGTCACGAAGTACTTGAGCTGACGCAAGGTGTAGGTGGCCATTGGGCTCCTCCGGCGCGGATCTGCAGACCCGTCTTGTCATGGATTTCCAGGCCTCAACATACTCCAGCGCCCGTTGCCAGCAGCCCAGTTTTTTCATAAGTCGCGAGCATATATTTACTAATTTCGCTGTTTTCCCCCCTGCGCCACCATCGACCTCGACAACAACAAGGGCCGTCCATCACGGCCGTGGCGAGGATCGAGGCGATGTTGCAACTCTCCGACTGGCAGCAGCGGGCTGCCGCCCAGGCTTTCCCCACCGGCGCACTGATCGACGGGCGTCTGCGCCCGGCCGCATCCGGCGCCAGTTTCGCGTCGATCAACCCGGCGACCAACAAGCTGCTGGCCAATGTCGCCGCCTGCGACGGCGCCGATGTGGACGCCGCCG
>NZ_AVOF01000059.1:0-10671 GCF_000465935.2 Pseudomonas sp. EGD-AK9 | reverse complement strand
CGGCGGCCAGGTTGCCGCGGGTCTCGCCGGCGGCCGGGATGCGCGCCAGGCAGTAGGGCACCGCTTCGCCATCGATCATCAGGATGCGCTTGTCGCCGTCCTTGATCGCCGACAGGTAGCCTTGCGCCATGATCTGCTGCTGGCCATGCCGGGTCAGCGCCTCGAGGATCACCGAGAGGTTGGGGTCGCCTTCGCGGTGGCGGAATATCTGCGAACCGCCCATGCCGTCCAGGGGTTTGAGAATGATGTCACGGTGCTCATCGGCAAACTGGCGCAGAATGTCAGGACGCCGACTGACCAGGGTCGGCGGCGTGTATTGGGAGAACTGGGTGGCGAACAGCTTTTCATTGCAGTCGCGCAGGCTCTGCGGCCGATTGACCACCAGTACGCCGTCGCGTTCCGCCTGCTCCAGCAGGTGGGTGGAATAGAGGAATTCGTTATCGAAGGGCGGGTCCTTGCGCATCAGGATCACGTCCAGCTCGGCGAGGGCGGCATCCTGTTCGGCGCCCAGGGCGAACCAGCGCTGGGCGTCGTTGAACACTTCCAGGGGGCGCAGGCGGGCACGGGCCTGGCCGCGGGCCTGGTAGAGATCCTGCTGTTCCATATAGAACAGCGACCAGCCGCGCGCCTGAGCGGCCAGCAGCATGGCCAGCGAGCTGTCCTTCTTGAAGGAAATGCTGGCAATCGGATCCATGACGATCCCGAGACGAAGGCTCATGGGGGTAACTCTCCGCGAGAAATGGGGCGGCGGCCGGGTTGGCCGCGCCGAGCACAGGCTGTCAGGGTGGCGTCGGCCGGGGCCCTGGTCAAGGGCAGGAGCCGCTCCGGCGGGCTTATAGCTTGCATGGGGAGAGTGTGCTAAAAAGGCCCGACGATTGGGTCAAGCCCCATCGGTGACAGGGCCTCAGGCACACTGATAACGCGAATATAACGACTCACCGAGGCGATGGTAGGGCGAAAATGGAACAGCATTCCGAGGGTTTGAAAGTAATGGTGATCGACGATTCGAAAACGATTCGTCGCACCGCGGAAACTCTGCTGAAAAAGGTGGGTTGCGAGGTCATCACCGCGGTCGATGGCTTCGATGCCCTGGCCAAGATTGCCGACACCCATCCCAGCATCATCTTTGTCGACATCATGATGCCGCGTCTCGATGGGTATCAGACCTGTGCCCTGATCAAGAACAACAGTGCTTTCAAATCCACCCCGGTGATCATGCTGTCCTCCAAGGACGGCCTGTTCGACAAGGCCAAGGGGCGCATCGTCGGCTCCGATCAGTACCTGACCAAGCCCTTCAGCAAGGAAGAGCTGCTCGGGGCGATCAAGGCCCACGTGCCGGACTTCATCCCGGTGGAACAAGCCTCCTGACGCCGCGGCCTGCAGGGCCGTACGCCTCTTCTGTATTGGGAAACACCATGGCTCGAATTCTGATTGTTGATGACTCCCCGACCGAGATGTACAAGCTGACCGCCATGCTGGAAAAGCACGGCCATCAGGTGCTCAAGGCGGAAAACGGCGCCGACGGCGTCGCCCTGGCGCGCCAGGAGAAGCCCGATGCCGTGCTGATGGACATCGTCATGCCGGGCCTCAACGGCTTCCAGGCCACCCGTCAGCTGACCAAGGACGCCGAGACCAGCCATATTCCGGTGATCATCGTCACCACCAAGGACCAGGAGACCGACAAGGTCTGGGGCAAGCGCCAGGGCGCCAAGGACTACCTGACCAAGCCGGTCGACGAAGACACCTTGCTGAAAACCCTCAATGCGGTGCTGGCCGGCTGATGCCGTGTCGTCCGCGTATTAAATAAGAAGAAGGCCAAGGCTGGCATGTCGGACGTGCAGACCCCTTTCCAGATTCTCCTCGACATCGACCAGCGTTGCCGCGCCCTGGCGGCCGGCCTGCCGTCGCAGCAGGCGGCCGTGCAGACCTGGAGCGGCATCGGCTTTCGCATGGGCGAACGGCTGTTCGTCGCGCCGATGGGGGAAGTCGGCGAGGTGTTGCACGAGCCGCGTCACACCCTGCTGCCGGGTGTGAAGAGCTGGGTCAAGGGCGTCGCCAACGTGCGCGGTCGCCTGCTGCCGGTGATGGACCTGTGCGGCTTCTTCGGCAACGAACTGTCCCCGCTGCGCAAGCTGCGGCGGGTGCTGGTGGTCGATCACCAGGAAATCTTCGCCGGCCTCACGGTCGACGAGGTGTTCGGCATGCAACATTTTCCCGTGGATGCCTTCTCCGAGCAGTTGCCGCCCCTCGAGGCGAGCATCGCGCCCTTTATCCACGGTGTCTTTCAACGGGAACAGCCCTGGTTGGTGTTCAGCCCTCACGCGCTGGCCACCGATCCGGGCTTTCTCGATGTCGCTTATTAGAAAAAAATCGGTTGGGTCGGTTCTGCCGACCCTTTGGCGTTACATGGGAACCGTAGTGCGGTCGGTCCAGGCGGGGGCCAGATAATGAAAAAACTCAATGCAGGCAATTTGTTGGTCGGGGCACGCAGCAGCACGCTGATCGCGGCGCTGTTCGTCGTGCTGATCGTCTCCATCGTGCTGTTGTTCGCGAACTTCGCCTACATCAACACCCAGTCCAACTACGATACCGAGTACATCAGCCACTCCGGTGAGCTGCGCGTACTGTCCCAGCGCATCGCCAAGAACGCCACGGAAGCGGCGGCGGGTACCGCCGAGGCCTTCGGCCTGCTGCGCGACGCGCGCAACGACTTCCAGCAGCGCTGGGGTTATCTGACCGACGGCGACGCCAGCACCGGCCTGCCGCCGGCACCGGAAGCGGTGCAGGCGCAGATGGCCGCGGTGCAGCAGGACTGGGACAGCCTGCGGCAGAACACCGACGCCATTCTCGCCAGTGAGCAGACCGTACTGTCGCTGCACCAGGTAGCCGCCACCCTGGCGGAAACCATTCCGCAGCTGCAGGTCGAGTACGAGGAAGTGGTCGACATTCTGCTGGAAAGCGGTGCGCCGGCGGCCCAGGTCTCGGTGGCCCAGCGCCAGTCGCTGCTGGCCGAACGTATCCTCGGCTCGGTGAACAAGGTGCTGGCCGGTGACGAAGACTCGGTGCAGGCCGCCGACATGTTCGGTCGCGACGCCAGCCTGTTCGGCCGGGTACTGGCCGCCATGCTCGAAGGCAACGCGGCGATGGAAATCAGCCAGGTGACCGACGAGGAAGCCCTCGAGCGTCTGGCCGAGATTTCCGAGCTGTTCGAATTCGTTTCCGGTTCGGTGGACGAGATTCTCGAGACCTCGCCGGAACTGTTCCAGGTGCGTGAGTCGGCGAACGCCATCTTCAGCGTTTCGCAGACTCTGCTGGACAAGGCGTCCGAGCTGGCCGGCGGCTTCGAAGACCTGGCCTCGGGCCGTGCCATCAACACCCTGTTCGGCTATGTGCTGGGCGCCCTGGCGCTGGGTTCGATCATCCTCATCGGCCTGGTGATGGTGCGCGAGACCAACCGCCGATTGGCCGAGACCGCGGAGAAGAACGAACGTAACCAGGCGGCGATTCTGCGTCTGCTCGACGAAATCGCCGACCTCGCCGACGGTGACCTGACCGTGGCCGCGACGGTAACCGAGGACTTCACCGGTGCCATCGCCGACTCCATCAACTACTCCATCGACCAGCTGCGCGACCTGGTGGCCACCATCAACCTGACCGCCGTTCAGGTCGCCGGTGCGGCCCAGGAAACCCAGGCCACGGCGATGCACCTGGCCGAGGCGTCCGAGCACCAGGCCCAGGAAATCGCCGGCGCTTCCGCGGCGATCAACGAAATGGCCGTGTCGATCGACCAGGTATCGGCGAACGCCTCGGAATCCTCCGCGGTAGCGGAACGTTCCGTAGCCATCGCCAACAAGGGCAACGAGGTCGTACACAACACCATCACCGGCATGGATAACATCCGTGAGCAGATCCAGGACACCTCGAAGCGGATCAAGCGCCTCGGTGAATCGTCCCAGGAGATCGGTGACATCGTCAGCCTGATCAACGACATTGCCGACCAGACCAACATCCTCGCCCTGAACGCCGCGATCCAGGCGTCCATGGCCGGTGATGCGGGCCGCGGCTTCGCCGTGGTAGCGGACGAGGTACAACGCCTCGCGGAACGTTCCTCGGCGGCGACCAAGCAGATCGAGGCGCTGGTCAAGACCATTCAGACCGACACCAACGAGGCCGTTATCTCCATGGAGCAGACGACCTCCGAAGTGGTGCGCGGTGCCCGCCTGGCGCAGGACGCCGGGGTGGCCCTGGAAGAGATCGAGAAGGTATCCAAGACCCTCGCGGCGCTGATCCAGAACATCTCCAACGCCGCTCGTCAGCAGGCCTCTTCGGCCGGCCATATTTCCAACACCATGAACGTGATCCAGGAAATCACCTCGCAGACGTCTTCGGGTACCACCGCCACCGCCAAGAGCATCGGTAACCTGGCCAAGATGGCCAGTGAGATGCGCAAGTCGGTGTCCGGCTTCACCCTCCCGGACGCCTGATAAAGGAGGGCGGCGGCTGCTTGCAGTCGCCGCACGACAGCCATGACTCAGGGCGAAGGTATGCAGTCAAGCGGCGTGTGGGCCTTGCGCCCGGTGGCCGATATGTCGCAAGCCGACTTCCACGACTGGCAGGCGCTGCTCGAAGCGCGCACCGGCGTGGTGATCAGCGAGCAGCGGCGCGCCTTCCTGCAAACCAACCTGAGTGCGCGCATGCGCGAACTGGGCGTCACGGACTACGCCAGCTATTACCGCCAGGTCACCGATGGCCCGCGTGGCGCGGTGGAGTGGTCGACCCTGCTGGATCGTCTGACCGTGCAGGAAACCCGCTTCTTCCGCCACCCGCCGTCCTTCGAGGTGCTGGCGCAGTACCTGCAGGAGCGACTGGCCGCCGGCCTGACGCGGCCCTGGGAGCTGTGGAGCGTGGGTTGTTCCAGCGGCGAGGAGCCTTATTCGCTGGCGATCCTGGCGGCCGAAGCGCTGCAGGGCAGCGAGTCGCCCGAGCATTTTGCCGTGACCGGCACGGATATCAGCCAGGGCGCGCTGAGCAAGGCCCGCGAGGGCAGCTACTCGGCGCGGCGTCTGGAACAGGTGAACGGCGACCTGCGCGAGCGTTATTTCCTCGCCCAGGCCGACGGACGTTTCAAGGTGGTGCCGAGTCTGGCGGCGCGCGTGTGCTGCGCCAAGCTCAATGTGCTGGAACTGGCCAAGGCGCCGATGTCCGGCATGGACGTGATTTTCTGTCAGAACTTGCTGATCTATTTCCGCCGCTGGCGTCGCCGCGACATCCTCAACCGCCTGGCCGAGAGCCTGGCGCCCGGGGGGCTGCTGGTGGTGGGCGTGGGCGAAGTAGCCGGTTGGCAGCATCCGGCGCTGGTGCCGGTGGCCGACGAGCGAGTCCTGGCGTTTACCCGCAAGGGATAAGGCCAAGTTTATGAGTGGAGTGGCTATGGGTGATCGGCATGACTATGTCGCCCTGGAGTGGGTCAAAGGCGAGATCGCGGAAACCCTGAAGCAGGCGCGGCAGGCCCTGGAGGCGTTCGTCGAGAACCCGCAGGACCCCACGCGCATGCGTTTCTGCCTGACCTATGTGCACCAGGTCCACGGCACCTTGCAGATGGTCGAGTTCTACGGCGCCGCGCTGCTCGCCGAGGAAATGGAGCAGCTGGCCAAGGCGCTGATGGAAGGCCGCGTGGCCAACCAGGGCGAAGCCCTGGAAGTGCTGATGCAGGCCATCCTGCAGCTGCCGGTGTACCTCGACCGCATCCAGACCGCCCGCCGCGACCTGCCGATGGTGGTGTTGCCGCTGCTCAACGACCTGCGCGCCGCGCGCGGCGAGAAGCTGCTGTCGGAAACCAGCCTGTTCGCCCCGGACATGTCGGTGCGTCAGCCAGCGCTGCCATCCGACAGCCTGGCGCGGCTGCGCACCGCCGAGCTGCCGGTGCTGCTGCGCAAGCTGCGGCAGATGCTGCAGATGGCCCTGGTCGGGGTGATCCGCGGCCAGGACCTGGCCACCAACCTCGGCTACATGGCGCGCGTGTTCGCCCGCCTGGAAACCCTGTGCAAGGACGCCCCGCTGGGCGGCCTGTGGCAGATCGCCTCCGGCATGGTCGAGGGCCTGGCCAACGGCAGCGTGGTCAACGGCACCTCGGTGCGCACCCTGCTGCGCCAGGTCGACAAGGAACTCAAGCGCCTGGTCGAGCAGGGCGCCGACGGCATCAACCAGGCCGCGCCGGACGAGCTGACCAAGAACCTGCTGTTCTACGTGGCCAAGGCGCCGGCGCAGTCGCCGCGCATCCGCGCGCTCAAGGAACAGTACCGCCTCGACGAAGCCCTGCCCGACAACGAGGTGGTGGACGAGGAACGCGCCCGCCTGGCCGGCCCCGACCGCGACGCCATGCGCTCGGTGGTCGCCGCCCTGTGCGAGGAGCTGGTGCGGGTCAAGGACAGCCTCGATCTGTTCGTGCGCAGCGACCGCAGCCAGGCCGGCGAGCTGGACGGCCTGCTGGCGCCGCTCAAGCAGATCGCCGATACCCTGGCGGTGCTCGGCTTCGGCCAGCCGCGCAAGGTCATCCTCGATCAGATCGACGTGATCCACGGCCTCTCCCTCGGCCAGCGCGAGCCCAGCGACGCGGTGCTGATGGACGTCGCCGGTGCGCTGCTGTACGTCGAGGCGACCCTGGCCGGCATGGTCGGCCCGAGCGACGACGGGCAGAGCGAACAGAGCCACCTGCCCACCACCGACGTGGCGCAGATCCATCAGCTTGTCATTAAAGAGGCGCGCAACGGCCTGGAGCAGGCCAAGGACGCGATCATCGAGTTCATCGCCTCGCAGTGGAACCACGAGCACCTGGCGCGCGTGCCCGAGCTGCTCACCCAGGTCCGTGGCGGCCTGGCGATGATCCCGCTGCAGCGCGCCGCCGACCTGCTCAACGCCTGCAACCGCTATATCCAGGAACAGCTGCTGGCGCGCAAGGCCGTGCCCAACTGGCAGAGCCTGGACACCCTGGCCGACGCCATCACCAGCGTCGAGTACTACCTCGAGCGCCTGTCCGAGGACCACGGCAGCCAGGGCGATCTGATTCTCGACGTGGCCGAGGAGAGCCTGGAAGCGCTGGGCTATCCGCTCAAGGAAAAGCCGTCGATCCTCGATCGTGTCGAGCCGCAGGAGGAGTCGCTGGCGCCGCTGGCCGACCCGCTGCAGGAAATCGAACTGCTCGGCGCCGAGGACAGCCAGCTGGAGCAACCCCTGGCCGATAGCGAGCCGGTCGCCGCCGCGCAGGAGTCGTCCTTCGCGCCGGAGTTCGACCTGGCCGAGCAGGCCGACGCCGACCAGCAGCCCTTCGAGGCCGCGGCCGAGCCGCAACTGGAGGAGCTGCAGCCGCTCAACGATTTCGCCTTCGAACTGGACGACGGCCCGCAGGGCCTCGCCGCCGAGCCCGAGCCCGAGCCCGAGCCCGAGCTGGAACTGGAACTGGAAGAGCTGAGCCTGGAGCAGCTGTCCGCCCCGCAGCAGTGGGACGAGCTGGAACTGGCCGAACTGGAACTGCCCGAGGTCGAGCTGCCCAGCGCCCCCGCGCCGGCGCCGCTGATCGAGGTGGAGGACCTTGCCAAGCCGCTGTCGATGGCCGACGTGATGGCCGCGCCGGTGCAGGCGATCAACCCGCCGGCCGCCGAGGTGCCGCCGAGCCTACTGCCGCCGCCGGCCGACGAGGAGCCGGTGGACGAAGAGCTGCTGGAAGTCTTTATCGAAGAAGTCGGCGAGGTGCTGGAAACCATCGCCGAATACCTGCCGCAGTGGCAGGCCGATACCGAGAACAAGGACGCCCTGATCGAAGTGCGGCGTGCCTTCCACACCCTCAAGGGCAGCGGGCGCATGGTCCGCGCGCTGATCATCGGCGAGCTGGGCTGGTCCATCGAGAACCTGCTCAACCGTGTGCTGGATCGCAGCATTGCGCCGAGCGAGCCGGTGCAGCAGGTGGTGCTCGACGTGGTGGCGCTGATGCCGGCGCTGGTCGAGGAGTTCGCCGCCAAGGCGCAGCGCCAGCGCGACGACGTCGACCGGCTGGCCGCCATCGCGCATGCCCTGGCCAAGGGCCACAGCCTCCCAAAATCTGACGCCCCGGCCGCCGAGCAGGTAGCCGAGCCCGCGGGCGCTGTCGAGGCTACCGCCGCCGTGGAGGAGAGCGAGCCCCTCGATGGCGAGCCCCTCGACCCGCAGTTGCTGGAAATCTTCCGCAACGAGGCAGAAACCCATCTGGACACCCTGGTCGGCTTTCTCGCCGACTGCGCGCAGGAGCTGCCGCAGCCGGTGACCGACGACCTGCAGCGCGCCCTGCACACCCTCAAGGGCAGCGCCTATATGGCCGGCATCCTGCCGGTGGCGGAGATCGCCGCGCCGCTGGAGAAGCTGGTCAAGGAATTCAAGACCAACCTGATCCGCGTCGACATGGCCGAGGCCGAGCTGCTCAGCCGCGCCGAGAAGCTGTTCCGCGCCGCCCTGGAGCAGCTGGAAAGCCAGCCGCTGGCGCCGATTGCCGGTGCCGAGGACTTCCTCGCCCGGGTCCACAAGCTGCATCAGGAGCGCCTCGACGCCGCCGAAGGCGAGCGCCTCGGGCAGAGTGGCGAGAGTCGCGACCCGCAGCTGATCGGCATCTTCCTCGCCGAGGGCATGGACATCCTGCTGGATGCCGAGGACCTGCTGCGCAAGTGGCGCGAGCACCCCTCCGAGCGCCAGGAGCTGTCCGCCCTGCTGGAAGAGCTGACCACTCTCGGCCGCGGCGCCGAGATGGCCGAGCTGCCGCAGATCGATGAGCTGTGCGAGGCCCTGCTGGACCTCTACGGCGCGGTCGAAGATGGCAGCCTGGCGGTCAGCGAACGCTTCTTCGACGAGGCGGAAAAGGCCCACGAAGCGCTGATCGGCATGATGGATCAGGTTGCCGCGGCGCTGCAGGTCAGCGCCCAGCCCGAGCGTGTGCAGGCGCTGCGCGACCTGCTCGGCGAAGCCATCGACCCGGCCACCCTGGCCCTGCTCGCCCCCGGCGCCGAGGGTTTCGAAGTCATCGAGCTGGACCAGGCCACGGCCGAACTGCTGCAGGCTGAGGAACAGCCGGAGCCGCAGGCGTCGGGCGCGGAGTTCGCCGCGTTCGAGCTGCCCGAGGACAGCATTGCCGAGCCCGAGCCCGAGCCCGAGCCCGAAGCCGAAGCCGAAGCCGAAGCCGAAGCCAGCTTCAGCCCGGCCGATGCCGACCTCGACGAGGAGATGGTGGAAATCTTCCTCGAAGAGGCGGTGGATATCCTCGAAAGCGCCGGCCAAGCCCTGGAGCGCTGGCTGGGCGAGCCGGACAACACCCTGCCGCTGTCGTCCCTGCAGCGCGACCTGCACACCCTCAAGGGCGGCGCGCGGATGGCCGCGATCCGCCCGATCGGCGACCTCGGCCACGAGCTGGAATCGCTTTACGAAGGCCTGGTCGACCGCCGCTACAACTACGGCGCGGCCCTGGGCGGCCTGCTGCAGCAGAGCCACGACCGCCTGGCGCTGATGCTCGATCAGCTGCAGGCGCGCCAGCCGCTGGCGGCCGGCGAAGACCTGATCCAGGCCATCCGCCAGTTCCGCCAGGGCGGCGCGCAGAGCCTGTCGGCCGCGGCGACCCTGGTCGATCCGGCCCTGGACGAGGAGGCGGCTCAGGCCGCCGAACCGCTCGAACTGGATCTGGATGCCGGCGAGCTGCCGCCGCTGGCCCTGGTCGAAGACGAAGACCTGCTGGTGCTTGACGATCCCACCGAAGCGCCGCTCGATCAGGCGCCGCCGGCAGTCGACGAGCCCACGCTGGAGCTGCCGGTGGCGGCCGACCCCGAGCCGCAGGCGGCGGCGCCCACCAGCTGGCATGAGGAGCGCGACCCGGAGCTGGTGGAAATCTTCCTCGAGGAAGGCTTCGACATCATCGACAGCGCCGGCGCCGCCCTGCAGCGCTGGATGGCCGACGTCGACAACAGCCTGGAGCTGGAAGCCCTGCAGCGCGACCTGCACACCCTCAAGGGCGGTGCGCGCATGGCCGAGATCCGCGAGATCGGCGACCTGGCCCACGAACTGGAATTTCTCTACGAAGGCTTGGGCGGCGGTCGTCTGCGTGCCAGCCCCGAGCTGTTCGGCCTGCTGCAGGCCTGTCACGACCGCCTGGCCGAGATGCTCGAGGCGGTGCGCGGCCAGCGTGCGGTGCCGCCGGGCGACGCCCTGATCGAGACCATCAAGCGCTTTCGCGCCAACCCCGACGAGCAGCTGAGCATGCCGTCTGCGGTCCAGCTCAAGGCCTTCGTCGAGAGCGACGACGGCGAGGAGGCCGACAGCGACATCCTCGACATCTTCCTCGAAGAGGGCGACGACCTGCTCGAGGCGATGGAGGCGGCCATCGGCCGCTGGGAAGAACAGCGCGACGACGGCGCCGCCATCGACGAGATGCTGCGCATCCTGCACACCCTCAAGGGCGGTGCGCGGCTGGCCGGGCAGAAGCGCCTGGGCGACATGAGCCACGATCTCGAGCAGCACCTGAGCGAGGCGCTGCAGCAGGGCGCACCCTGGCCCGAGAGCCTGCTGCTCGACCTGCAGTCCGGTTTCGAGGGGCTGCAGAAGGAACTCGATCTGTTGCGCCAGCGCCTTAGCGCCAGCCTGGCCGAGCCGCCGCTGGTCGCC
>NZ_AVOF01000058.1:0-10703 GCF_000465935.2 Pseudomonas sp. EGD-AK9 | reverse complement strand
TGGCGCGGCGGCTGCTGGGCTGGGGGCAGCCTGTACGGTGTAGGCGGCAGAACCCGGCGGATCAAGCAGCACGGTGTACTCGCGCAGCAGCTGCCCATCCGGACGGGCCACCTCGACGATGAAATTCAGATAGGGTTCGCGCACCGGCCGGCTCGACACCACCCGGATCACGCTGCGCGAGCCGCGCAATAGCGGGGTGAAACGCAGGTCGTTGAGAAAGTAGAAACGCTCGACGCCCGAGCGGCTGAACACCTCGGCCGGCGCCAGGGCGACGCGCAGATCCTCGGCGCCGAGATCGCCGACCGCCAGCAGCTCGATCTCCGCCTCCAGCGGCTGATTGAGCGCCGAGTGCAGGGTGATCTCGCCCAGCCCCAGCGCCGGCGCCATGCCCGAATAGAGGGCAGAACCCGACGCCAAACCCAACATCAACTGACGCACCCGAGCCATGTGACCTCCAGGGTTATGCAGGCTCGAACGCCGCCCCCTCCACTTCCTGTATGAGCGTCCCGATGGCCGGGAGGCTGGCGCCCTGAACAGTAGACCGAGGTCGGGGCGACACTGTCCCTGTCGAACCCGGCTCGTGATGCAGTATGGCTACTAATTCACAAAGTAGCGGCTTGGGCGCCAGTTTGCCGACGAAGCACATTGCCATCAAGGGCTAGAAGTCAAAAATCAGGCAAAAACGACTATCGACCGCAACACGGCCGAAAAATTGACACTAACGGAGCACTACTTCAGCAGGTTGCCCAGCACCCGGGCATGCACCTGCTGGCAGCGGCGCAGGTCCTCTTCGTCGATGCCGGCGAAGACCTCCTGGCGCAGCTGGGTGGAAATCGCCTCGATCTTCTCGATCAGCGGCTGCGCCTTCGGCTGCAGGGCGATCTTCTTGGCCCGGCGATCCTCGGGCACCGCGACGCGGGTCACCAGCCCCTGGGCCTCCAGGCTGTCGAGCAGGCGCGCCAGGGTCGGCCCTTCCACGCCGACGCTCTGCGCCAGCTCGCGCTGGGTCGGCATCTCGGTGAAACGGGCCAGGTGCAACAGCACCAGCCAGCGCGCCTGGGACAGGCCGAGGCCGACCAGACGACGGTCGAGTTCGGAGCGCCAGGCGCGGGATAATTGAGCGACTTGCATGGCGAAGCGGTGTTGATCGGGGTAAGACATGGGGGAGCGGGCTCGTACAAAGGTCAAAAACTAATTATTAGCTAGCTAGCCATAACCGCGAGCGCAGGGCAAGCCCGGATTGTGGCCGAGCGTTTCAGGATGCGACTGAAATGCGGCCACGAGTCTCGACCGCGGATCAGGCCACCACCTGATTGCGGCCGAAGGCCTTGGCCTCGTAGAGCGCGCGGTCGGCATGCTCGTAGAGCTGATTCAGCTCGCCGCCGACGCTGGGACTGAGGCAGGCGATGCCGATGGACATGCTCAGCATGCTGGCGCTGTCCGAACCCTGATGGGCGATATTCAGCTCCACCAGCGCCAGGCGCAGCGCCTCGGCACGGCGCTTGGCCTCCTCGGCGCCGATGTCGAACAACAGCAGGGCGAATTCCTCGCCGCCCAGGCGCACGCCCATGTCCAGCGGACGCCGCGCGGCCTGCTCGATCAGGGCGCCGACGCGCTGCAGCGCGGTGTCGCCGGCCTGGTGGCCGTAGTGGTCGTTGTAGGCCTTGAAGTGGTCGATATCGCACAGCAGCAGTGCCAGCGACTGCCCATCGCGCTGCGCCTGACGCCACAGGCGCTCGAACTGGCGGTTGAAGCTGCGCCGGTTGTGCAGACCGGTGAGACTGTCGCGGTCGGCCAGCAGGCGCATCAGCCGGCTGATGAGAAAGTACTCGCGCGATTTGTATTCGAGCAGATAGCAGCCCACCGCCCCGATCAGGTTGCCGAACAGCAGGAACAGCACGTTGTTGATCAACCGCGGTAGCGGCAGGCCGGCCAGCCACTCGGCGCCGATGTAGACCAGCAGTACCGCCAGGGCACAACCGAGCGCCTCGCTCAGACGCAGGCCGACCAGAAAATACGCCGCCATGCTCACCAGCAGCAGCCCCTCGTACGGGTAGCTGGGGTCGGCGTGGTGGGCGATGCCGACGATCACCGCAGCACCAATGCCCAGGGCGAGGATGCAGGTCATGCTCAGCGGTAATAGCAGACGGATGTGGCGGCGCTGAAGGATCAGGGCGGCGCAGGCCACGAGAATGACCAGCACCAGCACGCGCACGGCCAGAATCCAACCCAAATGGGGCGGCTGCACCAGCATCAGGTCCAGCACGCTGAGCGCCAGCCAGATGACCATCGCCGTGCTCAGCGCGATGCGCTTGAGCTCGAAGCTCTCGTCCAGCAAATGGCTGCGGTATTCGCGCTCCAGTACGCGGGAAAAGCGCAGCCAGCGGAACCCCAGGCTGAGCTGGTCGGCATAGGGGCTGGGGCGGACGTCGTCGAGCCAGGCGTGATAGCTGGGCACCGTTACCTCGTCTGTTGGCGGCTTGCCCCACACCTTAGCCGTGTCATCGAGTTGCCGCCAGAATCACGACAATCGTGCGTCAGACCTCGAACTCGGCCTGCAGCGCGGCGCGTACGCAGTAGAGCACCGTCTCCTCGACCCGCCCGGCGAACAGCGGGGCGATCTCGCTCACCGCCGGCAGCTCGCCCTCGCCGTCGAGGAAGGCCTCCTGGATCTCGCCGAGCAGCTCTTCCGGCAGATCCAGCGCCTGTTCCAGCGACAGCTGCTGCTGGCCGATGGCCTCGGCCAGCAGGCTGTAGACGTTCTTCTCGCTGCAGCCGAGTTGGCCGGCGATCTGCGTCGGGGTCATGCCGGCGCGGGCCAGGCTGACCAACTCGTGACGCAGGTCGGCCACCGGCGCCGGCGCTTCCTGCGCAGCGCCACCCAGCACCTCGAGGAAGGCCTGGCCATAGCGCTCCAGCTTGCGTGCGCCGACGCCGCTGACCTGAGCCATCTCGCTCAGCGAGCCGGGCTGGCTGCGCAGCATCTCCAGCAAGGTGGCATCGGGGAAGATCACGTAGGGCGGCACGCTGTGCTCCTCGGCCAGTTTGCGCCGCAAGCTGCGCAGCGCCTCCCACATCTCCCGTTCGTGACTGCGCACCAGCTGGCTGGCGGCGCTGCTGGAGGCCTTGGCGGTCTGCGCCGGCTTGGGTTCGCGGCGCAGCTGCAAACCGACCTCGCCGCGCAACAGCGGCCTGCAGGCCTCGCTCAGACGCAGGCCGCCGAAGCCCTCCAGGTCGACGTCGGCCAGGCCGCGGGCGACCAGCTGGCGGAACAGGGTGCGCCACTCGACCTCGGAGAGCGCCTTGCCGACGCCGAATACCGTCAGGTGCTGGTGGCCGACGGCGCGGATCTTGTCGTTGTCGCGGCCGAGCAGGATGTCCACCAGATGACCGACGCCGTAACGCTGGCCGCTGCGGTAGATGGCCGACAGCGCCTGGCGCGCCGGCTCGGTGGCGTCCCAGGTCTCGACGCCGTCGATGCAGTTGTCGCAATGACCGCAGGGCTGCGCCAGTTCCTCGTCGAAATAGCCCAGCAGCACCTGGCGACGGCAGCGGGTTTCCTCGCACAGGGCGAGCATGGCGTCGAGCTTGTGCTGCTCGATGCGCTTGTGGCGGTCGTCGCCCTCGGAGTTGTTGAGCATCTGCTTGAGGAAGATCACGTCCTGCAGGCCGTAGGCCATCCAGGCATCGGCGGGCAGGCCGTCGCGGCCGGCGCGGCCGGTTTCCTGGTAGTAGGCCTCCAGCGACTTGGGCAGGTCGAGGTGGCAGACGAAGCGCACGTTGGGCTTGTCGATGCCCATGCCGAAGGCGATGGTCGCCACCATGATCAAGCCTTCCTCGTTGAGAAAGCGCTTCTGGTGATAGGCGCGCAACTCGTTGGGCAGGCCGGCGTGGTAGGGCAGCGCCGGAAAGCCCTGGCTACTGAGAAAGTCGGCGACCTCCTCGACCTTCTTGCGCGACAGGCAGTAGACGATGCCGGCATCGCCCTTGCGCGCGGCGAGAAAGCCGAGCAGCTGCTTGCGCGGCTGATCCTTGGGCAGGATGCGGTAGAAGATGTTCGGCCGGTCGAAGCTCGACAGAAAGCGCTCGGCGTTCTGCAGGTGCAGGCGCTGGACGATTTCCTCGCGGGTGCGCTTGTCCGCGGTGGCGGTCAGGGCGATGCGCGGCACCTGCGGGAACAGCTCGGCGAGCTGACCGAGCTGCAGGTACTCGGGGCGGAAATCGTGGCCCCATTGCGACACGCAGTGCGCCTCGTCGATAGCGAACAGGGCGATCTCCAGGCCCTGCAGGAAGCTCAGCATGCGCTGCTGCACCAGGCGCTCGGGCGCCAGGTAGAGCATCTTGATCTCGCCACGGCGGATGCGCTCGGCGATCTCGCGCTGCTCGTCATTGCTCAGCGTGGAGTTCAGCGCCACCGCGGCCACGCCCAGCTCGTCGAGGGTGGCGACCTGATCGTCCATCAGCGCGATCAGCGGCGAGACGATCACCGCCAGGCCGTCGCGCAACAGCCCCGGCACCTGGTAGCACAGCGACTTGCCACCGCCGGTGGGCATCAGCACCAGGGCATCGCCGCCGCCGGCCACGCGCTCGATGATCGCGGCCTGATTGCCGCGGAAGGCGTCGTAACCGAATACGTCTTTGAGGATGCGCTGGGCGTGGTCGAGCATGAAGGCCTCCGAATCGAGCCGCGCATTATGCCGCAGGATTGCCGACGACAGGGCGCCAGCCTGTCCGAAGCCGGGCTTTTGCCCTCGCCAGGCCCCGCCGCTATGGCCGCTGGGGCGGCGGTGGACTAGAATCCAGCCTCGTTTACTCCTTCAAGGTAGCCCCACGATGTCCTTCGCCGAGCAACTGTCCCGCCTGCAAGCCTTTCTCGATGCCGATGAGCTGCACGAAGAGGCGTTGGACTACGTGGCCGCCCATGGCTACCTGACCGCCCTGGCGATCTGCCCGGACCAGGTGCCCGAGCGCGAGTGGATCGACGCCCTGTTCGCCGAACCGCCGCACTACCGCAGCGAGGCCGAGCGCGAGGAGATCGAGAACACCCTGATCCACCTCAAGGCGCATATCGCCCGCCAGCTGGCCGGCGAGGAAGAGCCGGAGCTGCCCTGCGAGCTGGACCTGGGCGAGGACCCGGACGACTCCGACCTGCGCGGCTGGTGCATCGGCTTCATGGAAGGCGTGTTCCTGCGCGAGGCGGTGTGGTTCGAGGACGCCGAAGACGAGGTCAGCGAGCTGCTGCTGCCGATCATGGTCGGTTCCGGTCTGTTCGACGAGCAAGCGGAGTTCGCCGAGATCGCCCGCGACCGCGACCTGGTGGACAGCATGATCGACCAGATTCCCGAGCTGCTCACCGCACTCTTCCTGCTGTGCCAGGCGCCGGAGGAAAAACCCGCGCTGCTCAAGCCCCGCCAGCACTGATCCCGTGGGCCGGGGCCAGGCGCCCCGGCCGGCGTCCGTCCGGGCCCGAAGATGCCTCGCGAAATCCAGGAAAGCCGTCACCGCGGCGTTCGCTACCTGCTGCTGGCACTGGGCTGGCTGTGCGTGGCGCTGGGGGTGATCGGCATCTTCCTGCCGGTGCTGCCGACCACCCCCTTCCTGCTGCTGGCCGCCGCCTGTTTCGTGCGCAGCTCGCGGCGCTTCTACATCTGGCTGGTCACCCACCCACACCTGGGGCCCTGGATTCGCGACTACCTCGACGGCCAGGGCATTCCGCTCAAGGGCAAGGTCTACGCGCTGGCGCTGATGTGGGCGAGCATCGCCCTGTCCTGCTACCTGGTGCCCCTGCCCTGGGCACGCGCCTTCATGCTCACCAGCGCGGTGCTGGTCAGCCTGTATATCCTCAAGCAGAAGACCCTACCCAATCCCTGACGCAAGGCTGTTCTCACGCCCCCTGTGCCCCGGCGTAGCCAGGATGCAATCCGGCAGCCCCCGGCAGTCACAATTTCATCCCGTTCACGGGGCAAATCGCCAGCGCGTCGCCTAGACTTCAGCCGATCGAAGCGGAGATGCAGCCCCATGCGGCCACGGCAGCGCATTCAGGGATGGCAACGGCGTCTGCTGATCCTCTGGGTCGGCGGCGGGCTGCTGGCCGGCCTGGCCCTGGCCAATTGGGACTTCGCCCTGGTTCTGCGCAACGCCGAGAGCCGCTACGGCAGCCTCGGCGCCGCCAAGCAGCGCATCCTCGACTGGGACGCGCTGATCAAGAGCAGCGCCACGCTGTCCGAGGCGGACAAGCTCGGCGAGGTCAACCGCTTCTTCAACCGCACCATCCGCTTCACCGACGACATCCGCCTGTGGCAGCAGAACGACTACTGGGCCACCCCCGTCGAGATGCTGGTCAAGGGCGCCGGCGATTGCGAGGACTACTCCATCGCCAAGTACTTCACCCTGCGCCGCCTCGGCATTCCCAGCGAGAAGCTGCGCATCACCTACGTCAAGGCGCTGAACTACAACCAGGCGCACATGGTACTGACCTACTACGCCAGCCCCACCGCCGAGCCGCTGGTGCTGGACAACCTGATCAACGACATCCGCCCTGCCTCGCAGCGCAAGGACCTGCTGCCGGTCTACGCCTTCAACGCCGAAGGCCTCTACCTCGCCGGTTCCAATACCCGCAAGAGCGACACCAAGAAGCTCTCGCGCTGGCAGGACATCCTGAAAAAAATGCGTGCGGAGGGCTTCGCCATCGGCGATGGCTAGGAGGAAAGATCCATGTCCCTACTCAAGCAGCTGTTTCTCGCCATCTGCCTGTTCCTGGTGGTGGCCTTCACCGGCAGCTTCATCGCCGGGGTGGAGAGCTCGCGCGAACAGCTGATCAGCCAGCTGCGCTCGCACGCCCAGGACGCCGCCACGGCGCTGGGCCTGTCGATGACGCCGCACGTGGACGACCCGGCGATGATCGAGCTGATGGTCAGCTCGATCTTCGACAGCGGCTACTTCGCCAGCATCCGCGTGGTACGCATCGCCGACGGCAGCCTGGTGGTGGAACGGCGCACCACGGTCACCCCGGAGAACGTGCCGCGCTGGTTCGTCGAGCTGGTCGACCTGCGCCCGCAGGGCGGCGACGCTCTGATCATGCGCGGCTGGGAACAGGCCGCGCGGGTCGAGGTGCTCAGCCATCCTCAGTTCGCCCTGGCCAAGCTGTGGGACAGCGCGCTGGGCAGCCTGCTCTGGCTGCTGTTGTGCGGCCTGGTCAGCGCGGTGCTCGGCGGCTGGCTGCTGCGCACCCAGCTGCGCCCGCTGGACAACATGGTGCAGCAGGCGCAGGCCATCACCCGCCGCGAGTTCCTCACCCTGCCCCGCGTGCCGCGCACCCCGGAACTCAAGCGCGTGGTGCTGGCGATGAACCAGATGGTCGACAAACTCAAGACGCTGTTCGCCGAAGAAGCCGCGCGCAGCGAGAAGCTGCGCGAGGAAGCCTACCAGGACAGCCTCACCGGCCTGGCCAACCGCCGCCAGTTCGACATCCGTCTGAGCAATCAGCTGGTGGTCAGCGAGCAGCACGCCGACGGCTACCTGCTGCTGCTGCGAGTCAACGACCTCGGCGGCCTCAACCAGCGTCTCGGCGGCCAGCGCACCGACGCCCTGATCGGCGCCCTCGGCGAGCTGCTCAAGCGCCTGCTGGAGGCTCCGGGGCGCAGCGAGTGGCTGGCCGCGCGCAGCCGGGGCGGCGAATTCACCCTGCTCGCCCCAGGTCTGAGCGGCGAGGACGCCGACCAGTTGGCCATCGAACTCAGCCAGGGCCTGGACAACCTGCGCCAGACCGGTGCCAGCGATTGCGATCCGGTCGCGCATATCGGCGTCGCCGCGTTTCGCCCGGGCGAGGAACCCGGCACGGTGCTCGGCCGCGCCGACCAGGCGCTGGCCCAGGCGCAGAGCAATGCGGACAAATGCTGGGAACGCCTCGACGACTTCACCGCGCAGAGCGGCCAGGGCCTGCACGACTGGCGCAACTGGATCGACGATGCGCTGAACAAGGGCAAGCTGCAGCTGTATTTCCAGCCGGTGGTCGAGTGCGCCGCGCGCGAGCGCCTGCTGCAACGCAAGGTGCTGGCGCGCCTGCTCGACCCGCAGGGCGAGGCCATCGCCGCCGGGCGCTTCCTGCCCTGGATCGAGCGCCTGGGCTGGGCCGCGCGCTTCGACCTGGCGATGCTCGAACACAGCTTCGCCCACCTGGCGCAGCACCCCGCGCCGCTGGCCCTGAGCCTGTCCGCCGCGACCCTGCGCGATGCGCCGAGCAAGGCCAAGCTGCTGGCCATGCTCAAGAGCCACCCCGAGGCGGCGCAGCTGATGACCCTGGAGGTGGACGAGCGTCACCTGCCACCGCCGGCGGAGCTGGAAGCCCTGAGCCAGAGCGTTCGCGAGGCCGGCTTCAGCCTGGGCCTGCAGCATTTCGGCGGCCGCTTCAGCCTGATCGGCAACCTCACCCACCTCGGCCTGGCCTACCTGAAGATCGACGGCACCTACATCCGCGCCATCGACCAGGAAAGCGACAAGCGCCTGTTCATCGAGGCGATCTTCCGCGCCACCAACAGCATCGATTTGCCGCTGATCGCCGAGATGGTGGAAACCGAGGGGGAATTGCGCGTGCTCGAGGAACTCGGCGTGCATGGCGCCATGGGTCGCCTGATCGGTGCGCCGGCGCCCTGGCAGTAGGCGCCCAGGCTATCCGCCAGTGCCTGGCGGCGACGGCACGGGCTCACGGCCCGGATGCAGTCCGGAAAGCTCAGCGGGACTCCCCGATATTCCCGGATTGCGTCCAGGCCAGGCTCACACCAGGTTGTGTTCGTCGTCGCCGAGCAGGCCGCTCAGGCCTTCGATCTCGGCCCGCGCAATGGCACGCTGGTCGAGCTTCTGCCGCGCCGCTTCGGGCAGGTCGGTGTAGCGGATCACACCGCGCTCGACCAGCACGCTGACCACGTCTTCCAGCACGCGCACCAACTCCAGGTCGGACTGCTTGAGGCTGTCCAGACGCGCCCTGACCTCTTCCTTGGCCGCCAACCAGGCCTGCAGCTCATCGCTCTCGACCGCCAGGTTTTCCGTCATTCCCGCGAAGGGCTCGTATTCGACCCGCAGCAACCGCCCCGCGGCGTCGCGCTGTACATAGACCATCGGTGCCTCCGGCAAACGCCCATAAAAAAGCCCGCTGCCCGAAAGGGGTAGCGGGCTTACTCTAGTTGAGAGCTCGGCCTGGGGAAACTCCCAACAGGTCAAACCACCAACTGGTTGCTGTCGAGCATACCCTGGATGATATCCGCCGCATTGCCGCCGGACAGGATAGTGTTCTCCAGCGTGATGGTCTGATCGATGGTCGAAGCGTCCGCCACGTTGCCGGTGCTGGAGACACTGATCACCGTATCGGTGGCGGTGAAGCTGAAGCTCAGATAATCGTCCAGTACGTTGGCATCGCTGGGATCGCTCACCCCAACCAGCAGCTCCGACAAGTTCAGCACGTTGTCGCCAACCCCGAAGTCTTTGACGATATCGTGGTAGTTGCCGCCGCGATCCCCCGCATTCCACACGAATGTGTCATTGCCACCGCCGCCGGTGAGGATGTCGTTGCCAACATCACCGATCAGAATGTCGTCACCCTCACCACCGAGCAGGGTGTCATGGCCACCGTTACCAACCAGCACCACGCCGTTGTCCGCATCGACGCCATTGGAGGCGGCAGATACCGCATCGTTGGGATCGAGCATGCTGATCGTCAGGTGATCGTCGAGCGAGGCGGAGTCACCATCGCCATCGGTCACCGCGAGATCAAAGTTCAGCGTCAGATCCTCGATGGTGGTGGTCAGGTCGTAGGTGATGTTGTTCACGTTGAACTTCACCCCACCATCCTCGTGATCGATCCGCAACTCTTCAAACTCATTCGCCACATAGAGGGTATAGGTGGCGGTTGCCCCATCGAAAGTCCAGGTTCCGGCCAAGTCGGCATCGACTACCACCTCGAACATGCCCGTTCCCGAAGCGGGCTTGGTCAGCGAGAGGTTCTGTAAGCCCGGATCGGTACCGAAATCGAAGACCACGCCATCAATGGTGAACATCAGGATCGCGGCACCACTACCACCGAACTGCTGCACACTGAAGCTGACGAAACTCTGCAGCTTGAGGAAGTCAAAACGCATCCATTCGCCCTTATCGATGGTCGCCTCTTTCACCCCTATACCATTCTGCGAGGCGTTGACGTCTTGAGGGGTCGATGCGTCTTTACCACCGAATATGGTCAGGGAGCCATCTATGGTCGATACCTCGCCCACAGGACCGAAGGCCCCAAAGTCCTCGCCGGTGACCGTGGTCGAGGAGATGATCTCGTTGGAGATCAGATCGAAGCTATAGGTGCCATCGGGGTTGATCGTCAGGGTAAAGAAAGGACTCCCCTCCGGATCGTTCAGGCTGCTGAAGGCGCTTAACACCACGCTACCATCCCCTCCCGCTGAAACGGCATTGGTCGTGGTTGTGTAGTAGAAGCTGAACAGTACCTCGTTGGCGCCATTAGTCACCTCCACCTCGGTGACCCCATCCTCAGCGGTCGGCGCCTGGACGAAACTCACCTGTTGACCGGCGTAGTTACCACTCAAAGCCAGCGCCACCGACAGGAAGTCCAGACCATCGGCACCAAAGTTGGCACTGTACTGTCCAGTGAAGGCGGACGTCACCGCACTGGAAAGCACCGCGTCCATGATCGAGTAGAACTGCGG
>NZ_AVOF01000057.1:0-10754 GCF_000465935.2 Pseudomonas sp. EGD-AK9 | reverse complement strand
GGTAGTCGAGGCGCCTGCCGAGGCGCCGGTGGTCGAGAGCAAGGCGCCGGCCATCGAGTTCGCCGGCGCCAGTCAGCCGCTGCCTCTGCCGTTGGTGGGGGAATCGCAGGCAGTGATTCGTCAGCCTCTGGCGGAAGCGGCAGGCGAGGAGCTGGATGGCTTCGAGCCGCCGGCCGCGCCCGTCGTGCCGGCGCCCTCGACAGTCGTGGCGCCGGCCGCTCCAATCGTTGCTGCACCTGCACCTGCACCTGCACCTGCACCTGCACCTGCACCTGCACCTGCACCTGCACCTGCACCGGCATCTGCGGTGCCCAAGCCGGCGGAGGTGGCGGTCGCCAAGCCTGCTGCGCCGGCCCCTACGCCTGCTCCGGTCAAGCCCGCCCAGGGCGCTACGGCAACGGGCGACTGGTATGCCCAGCAGCCGGCTTCGCGTTACGCCCTGCAGATTCTCGGCTCGCGCTCGGAGGCCAATATCCAGGCGCTGGTGCGCGAAGGTGGCGGCGACTACCGCTACTTCAAGAAAGTGCACCAGGGGCAGCCGCTGTTCGTGCTGACCTATGGTAGTTTCGCCAGCCGCGATGCCGCCCAGGCGGCGGTCAAGACGCTGCCGGCCAAGTTGCAGGCGGGCAAGCCCTGGCCGCGCACCCTGGGCAGCATTCAGCAGGAAATGCGCCGCTAGCCCGCTGCTTCGGAGTGACCGCTGGGTCTTTAGCACGACCTGGCGGTCTTATCCTTCGTTTTCGCGACATAAGTTTTCATCGCCTCGTCACGAAGATTTGTGACGGCCTAGGCGGATATGTACAATGACCTCCCTTTTGCCTGCGCAAAGCTGGTGCATGCCCGTGCGTGCAAGGTAAGTGGTTGAATTAGAAAGCAATTTGCCTGAAGTCTAGGCAGCCTGGTGAGAGTTTCCCCTATGAAAGCAGGTTTGTACCGTCCTGATGAGTTCAAGGATAACTGCGGCTTCGGCTTGATCGCCCATATGCAAGGTGAGGCGAGCCATCACCTGCTGCAGACCGCCATTGAGGCCCTTACCTGCATGACCCACCGCGGCGGCATCAACGCCGACGGCAAGACCGGTGACGGCTGTGGTCTGCTGATCCAGAAACCGGATCTGTTCCTGCGCGCCGTGGCCCAGGAGTCTTTCGGCGTCGCACTGCCGACGCAGTATGCCGTGGGCATGGTGTTCTTCAACCAGGACCCGGCCAAGGCCGAGGCCGCTCGCGAGAACATGAACCGCGAGATCCTCGCGGCCGGCCTGCAGCTGATCGGCTGGCGCAAGGTGCCGATCGATACCAGCGTGCTCGGCCAGCTGGCACTGGAGCGTCTGCCGATCATCGAGCAGGTGTTCGTCGGCGGCGAAGGGCTGTCCGATCAGCAGTTCGCCATCAAGCTGTTCAGCGCCCGTCGCCGTTCCTCGGTGGCCAACGCCGCCGACGCCGATCACTACATCTGCAGCTTCTCGCACAAGACCATCATCTACAAAGGCCTGATGATGCCGGCGGACCTGCAGCAGTTCTACCCGGATCTGGGCGACGAGCGCCTGCAGACCGCGATCTGCGTGTTCCACCAGCGCTTCTCCACCAACACCCTGCCGAAATGGCCGCTGGCGCAGCCGTTCCGCTTCCTCGCCCACAACGGCGAGATCAACACCATCACCGGCAACCGCAACTGGGCTCAGGCCCGTCGCCTGAAGTTCGCCAACGAGTTGATCCCCGATCTGGAAGAGCTCGGCCCGCTGGTCAACCGCGTCGGCTCCGACTCCTCGAGCATGGACAACATGCTCGAGCTGATGGTCACCGGCGGCATCGACCTGTTCCGCGGCGTGCGCATGATCATTCCGCCGGCCTGGCAGAACGTCGAGACCATGGACGCCGACCTGCGCGCGTTCTACGAATACAACTCCATGCACATGGAGCCCTGGGACGGTCCGGCCGGCGTGGTGCTGACCGACGGTCGCCATGCCGTGTGCCTGCTCGACCGCAACGGCCTGCGTCCGGCGCGCTGGGTCACCACCAGCAACGGCTACATCACCCTGGCGTCGGAAATCGGCGTGTGGGACTACAAGCCGGAAGACGTCATCGCCAAGGGCCGCGTCGGCCCGGGGCAGATCCTCGCCGTCGATACCGAGACCGGCCAGGTGCTGTCCACCGACGACATCGACAACCGCCTGAAATCGCGCCACCCCTACAAGCAGTGGCTGCGCAAGCACGCCCAGCGCATCCAGGCCACCCTGGAAGACCGCGACCACGGCTCGCCCTTCTACGACCCGGACCAGCTCAAGCAGTACATGAAGATGTTCCAGGTCACCTTCGAGGAGCGTGACCAGGTGCTGCGCCCGCTCGGCGAGCAGGGCCAGGAGGCGGTCGGCTCGATGGGCGACGACACCCCGATGGCGGTGCTCAGCCAGCGCGTGCGTTCGCCCTACGACTATTTCCGCCAGCAGTTCGCCCAGGTCACCAACCCGCCGATCGACCCGCTGCGCGAAGCCATCGTCATGTCCCTGGAGATCTGCCTCGGCGCCGAGCGCAACATCTTCCAGGAGTCGCCCGAGCATGCCGCCCGCGTCATCCTCAGCAGCCCGGTGATCTCCCCGGCCAAGTGGCGCGCGCTGATGAACCTGGATCGCCCGGGCTTCGAGCGCCAGCTGATCGACATGAACTACGACGAGTCGATCGGTCTGGAGGCCGCCGTACGCAACATGGCTGACCAGGCCGAGGAGGCGGTGCGCAGTGGCAAGGTACTACTGGTGCTGTCCGACCGCCACATCGCCCCGGGCAAGCTGCCGGCGCATGCCGCGCTGGTCACCGGCGCCGTGCATCACCGCCTGACCGAGAAGGGCCTGCGCTGCGACTGCAACATCCTGGTCGAGACCGCCACCGCGCGCGATCCGCACCACTATGCGGTGCTGCTGGGCTTCGGCGCCTCGGCGGTGTATCCGTTCCTGGCCTATGAAGTGCTGGGCGACCTGATCCGCACCGGCGAAGTGCTGGGCGATCTGTACGAAGTGTTCAAGCATTACCGCAAGGGCATCTCCAAGGGCCTGCTGAAGATCCTGTCGAAGATGGGCATCTCCACCGTCGCCTCCTACCGCGGCGCCCAGCTGTTCGAGGCCGTCGGCCTGGCCGACGAGGTCACCGAGCTGTGCTTCCGCGGCGTCGCCAGCCGCATCCAGGGCGCGCGCTTCGTCGACATCGAGAGCGAGCAGAAGCTGCTGTCGGCCGAGGCCTGGAACAACCGCAAGGCCATCCAGCAGGGCGGTCTGCTCAAGTTCGTCTACGGCGGCGAGTACCACGCCTATAACCCGGACGTGGTCAGCACCCTGCAGGCCGCCGTGCAGCAGGGCAGCTACGCCAAGTACAAGGAATACTCGGCGCTGGTGGACAACCGCCCGGTGTCGATGATCCGCGACCTGCTCAAGGTCAAGACCGCCGAGCAGCCGCTGGCGCTGGATCAGGTCGAGCCGCTGGAGGCCATCCTCAAGCGCTTCGACTCCGCCGGCATCTCCCTCGGCGCGCTGTCGCCGGAGGCCCACGAGGCCATCGCCGAGGCGATGAACCGCCTCGGCGCGCGCTCCAACTCCGGCGAGGGCGGCGAAGACCCGGCCCGCTACGGCACCGTGCGCAGCTCGAAGATCAAGCAGGTGGCCACCGGCCGCTTCGGCGTCACCCCGGAATACCTGGTCAACGCCGAAGTGCTGCAGATCAAGGTGGCCCAGGGCGCCAAGCCCGGCGAGGGCGGCCAGCTGCCGGGCGGCAAGGTCAACGGCCTGATCGCCCGTCTGCGCTACGCGGTGCCGGGCGTGACCCTGATTTCGCCGCCGCCGCACCACGACATCTACTCGATCGAGGACCTGGCGCAGCTGATCTATGACCTCAAGCAGGTCAACCCGGCCGCGCTGGTGTCGGTCAAGCTGGTGGCCGAGGCCGGTGTCGGCACCATCGCCGCCGGCGTGGCCAAGGCCTATGCCGACCTGATCACCATTTCCGGCTACGACGGCGGCACCGGCGCCTCGCCCCTGACCTCCATCCGCTACGCCGGTGCGCCCTGGGAACTGGGCCTGGCCGAGACCCACCAGACCCTGCGCGGCAACGACCTGCGCGGCAAGGTGCGGGTGCAGACCGACGGCGGCCTGAAGACCGGCCTCGACGTGATCAAGGCGGCCATCCTCGGCGCCGAGAGCTTCGGCTTCGGCACCGCGCCGATGATCGCCCTGGGCTGCAAGTACCTGCGCATCTGCCACCTGAACAACTGCGCCACCGGCGTGGCCACGCAGAACGACAAGCTGCGCAAGGACCACTTCATCGGTACCGTCGAGATGGTGATGAACTTCTTCACCTACGTCGCCGAGGAAACCCGCGAGTGGCTGGCCAAGCTCGGCGTGTCGAGCCTGGAGCAGCTGATCGGGCGCACCGATCTGCTCGAGATGCTGCCGGGCGAGACCGCCAAGCAGGGCAACCTGGACCTGTCCCCGCTGCTCGCCAGCGCGCATATCCCGGCCGACAAGCCGCAGTTCTGCCAGGTTGAGAAGAACCCGCCGTTCGACAAGGGTGAGCTGGCCGAGAAGATGGTCGAGCTGGCCAGGTCGGCGATCGACGGCCGCAGCGGCGGCGAGTTCGCGCTGGACATCTGCAACTGCGACCGCTCCATCGGCGCACGCGTGTCCGGCGAGATCGCCAAGCTGCACGGCAACCAGGGCATGAACGACGCGCCGATCACCTTCCGCTTCAAGGGTACTGCGGGGCAGAGCTTCGGCGTATGGAACGCCGGTGGCCTCAACCTGCACCTGGAAGGCGACGCCAACGACTACGTCGGCAAGGGCATGACCGCCGGCAAGCTGGTGATAGTACCGCCCAAGGGCAGCCCGTTCGCCACCCAGGACTCGGCCATCATCGGCAACACCTGCCTGTACGGCGCCACCGGCGGCAAGCTGTTCGCCGCCGGCACCGCCGGCGAGCGTTTCGCCGTGCGCAACTCCGGCGCCCATGCGGTGGTGGAAGGCGTGGGTGACCACTGCTGCGAGTACATGACCGGCGGCTTCGTCTGCGTGCTGGGCAAGACCGGCTACAACTTCGGTTCCGGCATGACCGGCGGCTTCGCCTACGTGCTCGACCTGGACAACGGCTTCTACGACCGCGTCAACCACGAGCTGGTGGAAATCCAGCGCATCAACAGCGAAGCCATGGAGGCCTACCGTAGCCACCTGCAGCGCGTCCTCGCCGAATACGTCGAGGAAACCGCCAGCGAATGGGGTCGCAACCTGCTGGAAAACCTGGACGACTATCTGCGCAAGTTCTGGCTGGTCAAGCCGAAAGCCGCGAGCCTGAAGTCGCTGCTGTCCAGCACCCGTGCCAACCCGCAATAAGAATGCGCCTGAAGTGGTTTGATGAGGTAATGCAATGACTGAACGTCTGAATAACGACTTCCAGTTCATCGAAGTCGGGCGCAAAGACCCGAAGAAGAAACTGCTGCGTCAGCGCAAGAAGGAGTTCGTCGAGATCTACGACAACTTCAAGCCGGCGCAAGCTGCAGACCAGGCGCACCGCTGCCTGGGCTGCGGCAACCCCTATTGCGAATGGAAGTGCCCGGTGCACAACTTCATTCCCAACTGGCTCAAGCTGGTGTCCGAGGGTAACATCCTCGCCGCCGCCGAGCTCTCGCACCAGACCAACACCCTGCCGGAAGTCTGCGGCCGCGTGTGCCCGCAGGATCGGCTGTGCGAGGGTGCCTGCACCCTCAATGACGGCTTCGGCGCGGTGACCATCGGTTCGGTGGAGAAGTACATCACCGACACGGCGTTTGCCATGGGCTGGCGCCCGGACATGTCCAAGGTCAAGCCGACCGGCAAGCGCGTCGCGGTGATCGGCGCCGGCCCGGCCGGCCTGGGCTGCGCCGACGTGCTGGTGCGCAACGGCGTGACCCCGGTGGTGTTCGACAAGAACCCGGAAATCGGCGGCCTGCTGACCTTCGGCATCCCCGAGTTCAAGCTGGAAAAGACCGTGATGAGCCGTCGTCGCGAAGTCTTCAGCGGCATGGGCATCGAGTTCCGCCTGAACACCGAGATCGGTAAGGACGTGACCATGCAGCAGCTGCTGGATGAGTACGATGCCGTGTTCATGGGCATGGGCACCTACACCTACATGAAGGGCGGCTTCCCCGGCGAAGACCTGCCGGGCGTGCACGATGCGCTGGACTTCCTGATCGCCAACGTCAACCGCAACCTGGGCTTCGAGAAGTCGCCGGAAGACTTCGTCGACATGAAGGGCAAGCGCGTGGTGGTGCTCGGCGGTGGCGACACCGCGATGGACTGCAACCGCACCTCCATCCGCCAGGGCGCCAAGGCGGTGACCTGTGCTTACCGCCGCGACGAAGAGAACATGCCGGGCTCGCGCAAGGAAGTGAAGAACGCCAAGGAAGAGGGCGTGAAGTTCCTGTTCAACCGCCAGCCCATCGCCATCGTCGGCGAGGACAAGGTCGAAGGCGTCAAGGTGGTCGAAACCCGTCTCGGCGAGCCGGATGCCCGTGGCCGCCGCAGCCCCGAGCCGATCCCGGGCTCCGAGGAGATCATCCCGGCCGAGGCCGTATTGATCGCCTTCGGCTTCCGTCCGAGCCCGGCGCCCTGGTTCGAGCAATTCGAGATCCAGACCGACAGCCAGGGCCGCGTGGTGGCGCCGGAGCAGAACCAGTTCAAGCACCAGACCAGCAACCCGAAGATCTTCGCCGGTGGCGACATGGTGCGGGGCTCGGACCTGGTGGTGACGGCGATCTTCGAAGGGCGCAACGCCGCCGAAGGCATCCTCGACTACCTCGGCGTCTGATCGATTGCGTCAGGGCCTGCCCGCGACAAATTGACCCGATGGACAAAAGGCACGGCACTCGCCGTGCCTTTTGTTTGGCGCTCTGCGAAAATGCCCGCACTTTTTTCTAGGACTCTGCCATGACCGCCCTGAAGAACGATCGCTTCCTTCGCGCCCTGCTCAAGCAACCCGTGGACGTCACCCCGGTGTGGATGATGCGCCAGGCCGGTCGTTACCTGCCGGAATACCGCGCCACCCGCGCCAAGGCGGGCAACTTCGTCAACCTGATGAAAAACCCGGAACTGGCCTGCGAAGTCACCATCCAGCCGCTGGACCGCTACCCGCAGCTGGATGCGGCGATCCTCTTTTCCGACATCCTCACCATTCCCGATGCCATGGGCCAGGGCCTGTATTTCGAGACCGGCGAAGGCCCGCGGTTCAAGAAGGTGATCAGCAGCCTGGCCGATATCGAGGCGCTGCCGATCCCGGATGCCGAGCAGGACCTGGGCTACGTGATGGACGCGGTGCGCGGCATCCGCCGCGAGCTGAACGGCCGCGTGCCGCTGATCGGCTTCTCCGGCAGCCCCTGGACCCTGGCCACCTATATGGTCGAAGGCGGCTCCAGCAAGGATTTTCGCAAGTCCAAGGCGATGCTCTACGACAACCCCCAGGCCATGCACGCGCTGCTCGACAAGCTGGCCCAGGCGGTCACCGCCTACCTCAACGGGCAGATCAAGGCCGGCGCCCAGGCGGTGCAGATCTTCGATTCCTGGGGCGGTTCGCTGTCGGCGGCGGCCTATCAGGAATTCTCCCTGGCCTATATGCGGAAGATAGTCGACGGCCTGATCCGCGAACACGACGGCCGCCGGGTGCCGGTGATCCTGTTCACCAAGGGCGGCGGCCTGTGGCTGGAATCCATGGCCGATAGCGGCGCCGAGGCCCTGGGCCTGGACTGGACCTGCGATATCGGCAGCGCCCGCGCCCGCGTCGGCGCCAAGGTGGCGCTGCAGGGCAATATGGACCCGAGCGTGCTGTACGCCAACCCGGCGGCGATCCGTGCCGAGGTGGCGCGCATCCTCGCCGCCTATGGGCAGGGCAGCGGCCATGTGTTCAACCTCGGCCACGGCATTACCCCGGAGGTCGACCCGGCCCATGCCGGCGCCTTCTTCGAGGCGGTGCACGAGCTGTCGGCGCAGTACCACCAGTAAGCAGAACAGGGGCCGCGCAAGCGGCCTCTTTGCTATCGGCCGGGCAAGTTCCTCGCGCTTGTCACGGGCTTTGCATAGAATCCAAGGCCATCTGAGGCTCAGGGAGGTGTGAGATGCGGCGTGTGGTGTTCAACCAGAAAGGCGGCGTGGGCAAGTCCAGCATCGCCTGCAACCTGGCGGCGGTCAGCGCGTCTCAGGGCTATCGCACCCTGCTGATCGACCTCGACAGCCAGGCCAACTCGACCCATTACCTCACCGGCCTGACCGGCGAGGACATTCCCATGGGCATCGCCGACTTCTTCAAGCAGACCCTGGCCAGCGGTCCCTTCGCCAAGAAGGGCAAGGTGGACATCTACGAGACGCCGTTCGACAACCTGCACGTGGTCACCGCCACCGCCGAGTTGGCCGAGCTGCAGCCCAAGCTGGAGCAGAAGCACAAGATCAACAAGCTGCGCAAACTGCTCGACGAGCTGGCCGAGGACTACGACCAGATCTACCTGGACACCCCGCCGGCGCTGAATTTCTACACGGTTTCCGCGCTGATCGCGGCCGATCGCGTGCTGATTCCCTTCGATTGCGACAGCTTCTCGCGCAATGCCCTGTACGGCCTGCTGGCTGAGATCGAGGAGCTCAAGGACGATCACAACGACGGCCTGGAGGTGGAGGGCATAGTGGTCAACCAGTTCCAGCCGCGTGCGACCCTGCCGCAGCAGCTGCTCGACGAGCTGATTGCCGAGGGCCTGCCGGTGCTGCCGGTGAACCTGATGAGCTCGGTGAAGATGCGCGAATCGCACCAGGTGTGCACACCGCTGATCCATCTGGATGCGCGGCACAAGCTGACCCAGCAGTTCGTCGAACTGCACGACCTGCTCAACGCCGGTTGAGAATGAAAAAGGCGCCTGGAGGCGCCTTTTTCGTTTGTCGCTGGCCTTAACGCACCACAAATACGTCGCACGGCGCTTTGTGCAGAAAATGCTGCGCCAGGCTACCGAGCAGGGCCTGGGACAGCGCGCTGCGGCCGTGGCTGCCGAGCACCAGCAGCTCGCTGCGGCGGGTTTTGATCTGCTCCTGCAGGCAGCGCAGGATGCCGCCCTGGATCACCTCGTGAGTCAGCGTCGGGCCGCCGGGCGGCAGGTTCTGCGCCTCGTCCTGCAGCAGTTGGTCGATCAGCCCCTGCTGGGTCTGCAGTTGCAGCTGCACCTCCTTGGGCGTGCCCTTGTCCGGCTCGAACACATGCAGGGCGTGCAGCTCGGCGTCGCCCGGCAGCAGGCGATAGGCCTGGCCGAGGGCGCTGCAGGCGCACAGGGAGAAGTCGATGGCGGCCAGGGCGTGTCGGTAGGGGGCGAAGTCGTTGCGCGCCACCAGCAGCAGCGGCACCGTACAACGGCGGGCGATGCGATCCAGGCTGGTGCCGGAGAAGAAATCGTGGCGCTGGTGGTGGCCGCCGAGCACCAGCAGGTCGCAGCCGCTGTCCTGCACCTCCTGCAGCACCACCTCCGAGGGCTTGCCGCTGAGCATGCGCAGCTCGCTGCCGGGTGGGGCGTACTGGGTCAGGCTGCGGTCCAGCGCCTGGCGCGCCTTCTCGTGCTGCTCGCTGCTCTGGCTGGGGTCGAGCACGTGCAGCAGGGTCAGGCGGGCACCGTGCTGGCGGGCGAGTTGGGTGGCGCGGCACAGGGCCATGTCGGCGGTGTCGCGCAGGTCGTGGGCGATAAGAATGTGATGGAACATGGCGACGGCTCTCCTGCCGATACCAGTCGGCAATTTTATTGTGCCTGTTCAATTAGCCGTTCTTTTGACTTATGGCAAGGTCGAGGCTCAGCGTAACCGCAATTGGTAATGCCCGCGACTCTCGGCGACCACCTCGCCGGCGCCGTCGGTCAGCTGCAGGTCGAGCTGGTACTCGGCCTTGCCCAGGCGTCCGGCCTCGTCCTCCAGGCGGGCGATCTCGGCCGTGCTCAGGCGCGCCTCGACCCGGATGTCACCGCTGGCCGGGCGACGGAATCTCAGGTTCATCTCCTTGACCAGTGGGTAGAAGCGCTCGGCGTCGAAGCTGGTGAGAAACAGCGCGCCGCCGGGAATCTCCGCCAGGGTGAACAGCGCACCGGCGTACATGCTGCCGATATGGTTCTGGTTGCCGGCCAGCGGCATGCGCAGGCGCACGAAGCCGGGTTCGAGCACCTCGGCCTTGAGGCCGCTGCGCTGGACGAAGGCGATCTGCTGTTCGGTGAGCTGGCGGGCGAGTTCCATGGACAGGGGCATGGCGCGACTCCTTGGCGAGGGTCTGTCCAGACTAAGGCTTGGTGCGGCCCGTGCAATTGACCGCAGCGCCCCGGCGGACTGACCGAACCGCTCAGGCCCTGTCAGTGATCGCTCGCGGATATGCGCTAACCGCATTGTGGAAGGCTGCTCCGTAGCCTGGGTGAAACCCGGGGGGAGTCGCTCAGATGCCCTGCTGGCGCAGCCAGCTCAGCAGCTGCGGCAGCGGCAGGGCGCCGCTCTGCCGCGCCACCTCCACGCCGCCCTTGAACAGCAGCAGGCTGGGAATCGAGCGGATGCCCAGTTGCCCGGCCAGCTGCGGATTGCCCTCGCTGTCCAGCTTGCCCAGGCGGCAGCGGCCCTGCAGCTGGCTGGCGGCCTGGGCGAAGGTCGGCGCGAAGGCCTGGCAGGGCCCGCACCAGGCGGCCCAGACGTCCACCAACAGCGGCAGCTCGCCCTTGAGCTGGCCGGCGAAGTTGCTTTGCGTCAGTTC
>NZ_AVOF01000056.1:0-10760 GCF_000465935.2 Pseudomonas sp. EGD-AK9 | reverse complement strand
GCCACCGCGTCGTGACGGGCGACGCCGCCGCGACGCTGCAGCGAGGCGCCGAGCACCGGGTAACGGGTGTTCTTCGAGCAATCCAGGTAGGGGATCATCTCCGCCACCTGCTTGGCGTCCACCACCTCGCCGTCGATGCCGTTGAGGCGGTTGGCACTGACGCGGCGCTCGATGTCGCGCATATCCTGCAGGGTGTGGCCGAGGTTGAACACGCCACGCTGGGAGAACATGACGTTGTAGTTGAGGTCCTGCGAGAGGCCCTCCCACAGTTTCATGGCGTGCTCGTAGAGCTGCGCCGATTCGTCCCACAGGTAGTTGGAGCGCACGATGGTGGTGTTGCGTGCGGTGTTGCCGCCGCCCAGCCAGCCCTTCTCGACCACGGCGACGTTCTTCACGCCGAACTCCTTGGCCAGGTAATAGGCGGTGGCCAGGCCGTGGCCGCCACCGCCGACGATGATCACGTCGTACACCGGCTTGGGCGTCGGGTTGCGCCACATGCGCTGCCAGTTCTCATGGTGGCTGAACGAGTGCTTGAACAGGCCGAAGCCGGAATAACGTTGCATGGGCATGCTCCAGGGTTCTACTCCCCTCTCCCGCTTGCGGGAGAGGGGCCGGGGGAGAGGGTTGGCTTAGCGATACACCGGGTAGTCCGCGCACAGCCCGGCCACCTGCTTGGCCACCTGCGCCTCGACATCGGCATCGCCGAGGTGGTCGAGGATGTCGCAGATCCAGCCGGCCAGCGCCTGGCACTGGGCGACCTTGAAGCCGCGGGTGGTGACCGCCGGGGTGCCGATGCGGATGCCCGAGGTGACGAACGGCGACTGCGGATCGTTCGGCACCGCGTTCTTGTTCACCGTGATGCCGGCACGACCGAGGGCGGCGTCGGCCTCCTTGCCGGTCAGGCCCTGCTTGATCAGGCTGAGCAGGAACAGGTGGTTGTCGGTGCCGCCGGAGACCACCTCGTAGCCGCGCTCGACGAAGACCTTGGCCATGGCCTGGGCGTTGTCGATCACCTGCTGCTGGTAGGCCTTGAACTCGGGCTCCATGGCTTCCTTGAAGCACACCGCCTTGGCCGCGATCACGTGCATCAGCGGGCCACCCTGGGCGCCGGGGAACACCGCGGAGTTGAGCTTCTTCTCGATCTCTTCGTTGGCCTTGGCCAGGATCAGGCCGCCACGCGGGCCGCGCAGGGTCTTGTGGGTGGTGGTGGTGACCACGTCGGCGAAAGGGATCGGATTGGGGTACAGGCCGGCCGCGACCAGACCCGCCACGTGCGCCATATCGACGAACAGGTAGGCACCAACCTTGTCGGCGATGGCGCGGAAGCGCGGGAAGTCGAGGGTCTTGGAGTAGGCGGAGAAGCCGGCGACTATCATCTTCGGCTTGTGCTCGACGGCCAGGCGCTCCACCTCGTCGTAGTCGATCAGCCCGGTGGCGGGATTCAGACCATACTGCACGGCGTTGTACAGCTTGCCCGAGGACGACACCTTGGCGCCGTGGGTCAGATGGCCACCGTGGGCCAGGCTCATGCCGAGAATGGTGTCGCCGGCATTGAGCAGCGCCAGGTACACGGCGCTGTTGGCCGAGGAGCCGGAGTGCGGCTGGACGTTGGCGAAGTCGGCGCCGAACAGCTCTTTGGCGCGATCGATGGCCAGTTGCTCGACCTTGTCGACGTACTCGCAACCGCCATAGTAGCGCTTGCCCGGGTAGCCCTCGGCGTACTTGTTGGTCAGCCCGCTGCCCTGCGCTTCCATCACCCGCTGGCTGCAGTAGTTCTCCGAGGCGATCAGCTCGATATGCTCTTCCTGACGACGCTCTTCCTGGTCGATGGCGGCGAGCAACTCATCGTCGTAACCCTGGATCTGGTCCTGCTTGCTGAACATCTCGATCTCCCGGCAACCCGTCAGGGCCGCATCTGTGTTGGCGAAGCGCCCACCGCGCTGGCTCGCGGAGCCATCGGCAAGGCGTCTGTTGGGATCGATTGTGCGAAATAGCCTGGGGGGTCATTTGCCTAATTACGACGTCAAAATGCTCAAACTGACCTGCCCCGAATCACGCGACGAGCGGTGACGGCGGCGCCTGGCGGCCCGGCGCCGGGAATGTCGCGCAGAGACAGGTGGCGCCCTGGGCCACGGCGCCGGGCTGGGGGCAATTCGGTGTAAGATCGCGTCATGCGCGCCGGGGGGGCCGAACGGGGTTGACCCGCCTCCCGCTGGCGAGGACCGGACAGGAGTACCAGATGAGCTACGCCGAATATCTGCAACCGCAAGCGCCTGCCTGCGGCACGCTGAAGACCTTCGGCTTCCTGTTGATCCCCAACTTCACCGCCATCGGCTTCGCCTCGGCCATCGAGACCCTGCGCATGGCCGGCCTGGCCGCCAGGCATCCGCTGTACCGTACCCTGCTGATCGCCGCCGACCAGGAACCGGTGCCGGCCAGCAACGGCATGCGCGTGCTACCGGACACTGGCTTCGAGCAGGCGCCGCCGCTGGACGCACTGTTCGTCGTCGGCGCCAACCCGATTCCGCAGAAATACGACCGTGCGCTGCTCGCCTGGCTGCGCCGGCTGGCCGAACAGGGTGTGCCGCTGGGCGGCATCTGCACCGGCAGCCACCTGCTGGCCTGCGCCGGCCTGCTCAAGGGCTACCGCTGCACCCTGCACTGGGAAGACATCGAGCAGGTGCAGGACAGGTTCCCGGGGATCATCATCTCCAACCAGCTGTACGAGCTGGATCGCGATCGCTACACCTGTTCCGGCGGCACCGCCGCGATGGACATGACCCTGCAGCTGGTCAGCCGCGAGCCCGGCGGCGCCGAGATCGCCAGTCGCGCCGCCGAACTGCTGCTGTGCGACCGGGTGCGCAACGCCCGCGACCAGCAGCGCATCCCGCTGCGGCAGAAGATCGGCAACGCCCAACCCAAGCTGAGCCAGATCGTGGCGATCATGGAGGCGAATCTGGAGGAGCCGCTGGAGTTGGAGGAGCTGGCGCAGCTCAACGAGGTATCGGTGCGCCAGCTGGAGCGCCTGTTCCACAAGTACCTGGGGCGCAAGCCCAGCCAGTACTACCTGGAACTGCGCCTGAACCGGGCGCGCGAGTTGCTGCTGCGCAGCGATGCCCAGGTGCGCGACGTCGCCCTGGCCTGCGGCTTCGCCTCGCCGGCGCACTTCTCCAAGTGCTACAGCCGGCAGTTCGGCCTGTCGCCGCGCGGCGAGCGCAAGCAGAGCGGGATCGCGGTGCAGGAATAATCCCCCGCACCGCGCGCGACTCAAGCCAGACGCGCCGCCATGCGCACCTTGCCGCGGGTCAGCAGGCTGACCGCCACGTAGCACAGCGACGAGGCCAGGCAACCGAGCAGCGGGCCCTCCACCCAGCCGATATCGCTGCTCAACAGCAGTCCGCCGCTGGTGAAGAAGCCGACCAGCATGGCCGCCAGCGCGCCGGCGACATTGCCGCGCCAGAAGGTGGAGATGAACACCGGGCCGATCATCGCCGCCAGCAGGGTGCCGGAGCCGAGGATGCCGAGCCAGGACAGCATGAACGGCGGCGCGTACATCATCATCAGCAAGCCGAGCAGCCCCAGCGCCACCACCGCGACACGGTTGACGATCAGCGCATGCGGCGAGTCCGTCTCGGCGTCCTTGTTCAGCGCCAGGCGCAGGTCGTGCGAGGTCGCCGAGGCCACGGTATGCAGCATGGAGTTGGCGGTGGACTTCATGGCGAAGATGATGAACAGGGTGATCAGCCCCTGCAGCGCCGGGTGCATGAAGGTCTGCAGGTACATCGGCATGGCGTTGTCGGGGTCGGCCAGTGGCGGACCGAAGGCACGCATGTACAGGCCGACGATGGGGATCAGGCTGAGCAGGCTGCCGAGAATGGCCACATAGATGCCGACCCTGTGCATCTTCACCTTGGGCCTGAAGGCCAGAAAGCGGATGGCCATATAGGGCAACACCGCGGTGAACAGGAAGGCATAGGGCAGCACCAGGAACACCGAGCCCTTGCTAGCGCCGTAGGGCGTAGCGGTGGCCGGATTGAGCAGGTTCGGGTCGATGGCGTCAAGCCTGGCTTGCCACAGCCCCAGGTCGACGCTGCTGAACACCTGCAGCATGATCGCCAGCGCGGCCAGGGCCATGCCGCAGACCATCAGGGTGTCGGTCCAGGCCACCGCGGCCAGGCCGCCGAGCATGGTGTAGAGGATGATCACCGAGACCATCAGCCAGGCGCTGCTGGTCATCTCGATGTTCAGCCAGGACGCGCCGAGCATGCCCACCGCCTTGATCTGGCTGACCAGAAAGACCATCAGCAGGACGATGGTCATGACCGCCGCCACGCCTTGCAGCAGGCGCCCGCCGGCGCCGCCGCCATGGATCTGGCCGATGTACTCGGGGATGGTGTTGCTGCCCATGCACAGGGCGCGCTTCTGCATGTGATTGGCGAAGAACAGCACCGCGATCATCATCGCCGGGGCGAAGAAGAAGTTGCCCAGCAGCTCGATGGCGCCGAACTCGTAGGCCACCGCCGGCGAGCCCATGAAGCCCCAGCCGCTGAAGCCGGTGGCGACTATGGTGCTGGCGCCGACGAAGGCGCCCAGGCTGCGGCCGGCGAGCAGGAAGCCGCCTTCGTCGCTGTCCCTGACCTTGCGCGAGGAGAGAAAACCCATGCCGATCATCAACGCGAAGGTGACGATCAGCAGGACCCAGTTGAACACTTCATAGAAATCCATTGCACCTACTCCGTCGGTCGGGAGGTTTCGTGGGCGGCACGGCACACATAGGTGGCCGCCGCGATCAGGAACATGAGGATGTTGAGCGCTACGAAAAGCGTGAGTACCCAGGAACTCATAGGTGAGGCCTCTTGTTGTCGTTATGGGCGACCCGCAGGGCGGGGTGAGGCCGGCCGCAGGACGCGGCCGGCGCCTCTCAGACGGCGGGCTGAGCGATCGCCGCTTCGGCGCGCAGAGCCTTGGTCAGGCTCAGGCACATCAGCAGCATGATCAGCGAGAACGGCAGGGCGCCGGCGATGGCCGCGGTCTGCAGGGTGGCCAGCGAGGCGGTGCCGCCGGCGACCAGCAGCACGCCGGCCACCACGCCCTGCTGCGCGCCCCAGAACACCCGATGGCGCTTGGCCGGGTGGATGCCGCCATGGGACATGATGGTGGTCAGCACCAGGGTGGCGGAGTCGGCCGAGGTGATGAAGTAGGTGGCCACCAGCAGGGTGCCCAGCCACAGCGCCAGGGTGCCGAGGCCCTCGAGCGCCATGCTGTCCACGGTGGCGAAGAAGGCGCTGGCGACGTCCTGGGACACCGCGGCAGCGACCCCGCCCTGGTCGAACAACTCGTGGCTCATGGCGGTGCCGCCGAACGCTGCGATCCACACGAAGGTCATCAGCGACGGCACCAGGATCACCCCTAGGATGAACTCGCGGATGGTCCGCCCACGGGAAACCCGGGCGATGAACACGCCGACGAAGGGCGCCCAGGACAGCCACCAGCCCCAGTAGAACACCGTCCACCAGCCCTGCCAGCTGGACTTCCAGCCCTCCCAGGCGCCCGGGTCCTGGCGGCTGGCGTCCATCCAGAAGCTCATCTCGATGAAATGCGCCAGGTAGTCGCCGGTGGCGTCGACCAGCGACATGATCAGGTAGCGGCTCGGCCCCCAGATGAAGAAGAACAGGATCAGCACGAAGCTCAGCCAGATGTTCAGCTCGCTGAGCCGCTTGATCCCGCGGGTCACGCCGGAAACCGCGGACAGCACGGCGATCAGGGTGATGCCGCCGATCAGGCTGAGCTGCACCAGGATCGAGCTGTCCAGACCGAGCAGACGGTTGAGGCCGGCGTTGATCTGCTGCGCGCCGAGACCCAGCGAGGTGGCGACGCCAAAGATGGTGGCGAGGATCGCCAGGATGTCCACCGCATGGCCGAGCGGGCCGTCCATCAGGCGGCCGAACAGCGGGCGCAGGGTGGAGCGGATGGTCAGAGGCAGGTTCTTGCGGAAGGCGGCGTAGGCCAACGCCAGGGCGACGATGCAGTAGATCGACCAGGCATGCAGGCCCCAGTGGAAGAAGGTGATGCGCATGGCGCTTTCCGCCGTCGCGGCGTTCATGCTGCCGTCGCTGAAGGGGTTGCCCTGCAGATGGAACATCGGCTCGGCGATGCTCCAGAAGATCAGGCCGATGCCCTGCCCGGCAGAGAACACCATGGCGAACCAGGAGAAGTAGCCGAACTCGGGCCGCTCGTCCTGGCGTCCCAGGCGGATGCGGCCGAAGCGGCTGAAGGCCAGCCAGGCGTTGAAGAACAGGAACAACGCGGCGATCAGCACGTAGTACCAGGTGAAGTAGTAGGTGATGCCGCTGCGCACCCGGTCGAACAGCAGCGCCGCCTGTTCCTGGAACAGCAGCAGGCCGGCCACCACCGCCACTATCACCAGCAGCGAACCGAGGGTGACCACGGGGTTGAGGCCCTTGAGCCAGGCGCTCTCGGATATGTCCACGCCAGCCTCCTGTGGCGGCCCGGCGAAGGTTGATGAGGGTTCCGCCACGCATTGGTGCGCTTTCATGATGCTAGCCTCTCGATCATTCTTGTCATTGTCGGAATCAGTGGGCGAAGTCATGCGGCTGTCGCGTCTGCAGCATCAGGGGACGTTCTCGAACGCCTCGCCGACCGCCTTGGCGATACCCTCCACGCACACCTCGAGAATCAGCTCGCCCTTCTCGCGGCTGGCGCCACGGGCGGAAGACAGCGTGCCGGGGGCCGGGGTGCGCGAAGGATCGATGGGATAGAGGTCGTAGGGCGGGAAGGTCGCCGGCGGATGGTCCACCACGCGGCTCATGTCTACCCGCTGCGGGTAGAGGGCGAGCATCAGCGAGGTTTCGAAGACGCCGCCATGCTCGATGTCCCAGCCGAGGAAGCCGTCCGGGTAGAGCTGGGCGATCACCTGCGGATCCTTGACGAAGTCCCAGTAGGACAGCAGCACCACGCGGAAGTCGTCGATGCCGGCGTAGCGCAGCTCGCGCAGACCGAGGTCGATGCCTTCGACGAGGAACATGGCGTTCTCGTAGTGGCCGTTCATCAGCACCAGGTGGCGTACGCCGTGCCGCCCGAGCTCGCGGATGATGTCCAGCACCGTGTGGCTGAGGGTGGCCCCGTCCAGGCTGGTGGTGCCGGGGAAATGGTTGCCGCCGCCGGACTTCTGCTGCGACTTGTAGCCGTATGGCAGAGCCGGCAGCACCAGGCCGCCGATACGCTGGGCGACGCGCTGGCTGACCGCGGTGGGCAGCAGCACGTCGACATCCATACACAGGTGGTGGCCGTGCTGCTCCAGGGCGCCGACCGGCAGGAACAGCACCCGCTGACCATCAGCCACCAGGGCTTCGTATTCTTTCCAGCTCAGTTCGCCGACGAACACGCTGTCATTCATTAAGTGACCTCCTGGTCACCTGCAGGCGGCAGGCGACCCTAAAGGGGCCGTGCCCGACGGGGCACGGCAGTGACTGTGGCTATTTACGGATGATGTTGCGCTCCGGGCCGTAGGGGAACTTGGTGATGTTCTCCGCACCCTGCTCGTTGACGATGAGGATGTCGTGCTCGCGGTAGCCGCCGGCGCCGGGCCGGCCTTCGGGCAGCATGATCATCGGCTCCATCGACACCACCATGCCCGGCTCCAGCACCGTGTCGATGTCCTCGCGCAGCTCCAGCCCGGCCTCGCGCCCGTAGTAGTGGCTGAGGGTGCCGAACGAGTGGCCGTAGCCGAAGGTGCGGTACTGTAGCAGGTCGTGACTGAGGAAGATCTCGTTCAGCTCCTTGGCGATGTCGCTGCAGCGTGCGCCGGGCTTGATCAGCTTGAGGCCGGCCTCGTGTACTTCGACGTTGGCCAGCCACAGGCGCAGGTGGTCGTCGGAGCAATGGTCGAGGAACAGGGTGCGCTCCAGCGCGGTGTAGTAGCCGGCGATCATCGGGAAGCAGTTGAGGCTGAGGATGTCGCCCTTGTTCACCTTGCGCGTGGTCACCGGGTTGTGCGCGCCGTCGGTGTTGATGCCGGACTGGAACCAGGTCCAGGTGTCCATCAACTCGACGTCCTCGAAGGTCTCGGCGATGGCGCGGACCATGGCCTGGGTAGCGTGCAGGGCCACCTCGTACTCCGGCACCTGGTCACGCAGGGCCTCGACCACCGCCGCGCCGCCGATGTCGGCGATGCGTGCGCCGTGGCGGATCATCACGTGCTCCTCGGCGGACTTGATCATGCGCATGCGCATGCACGGGGCGGCGACGTCGACCAGTTCGGCGTCGGGATAGCGGGCGGCCAGCTTGTCGCGGTTCTGCAGGTTCAGGTGGTCGAACTCGATGCCGATGCGGCGCGCGCGCGGCAGCGCCTGCTGGATGGCGACGAAGTAGTTGTCGCGCTGCCAGTCGGTGTAGACGATGTTGTCGGTGCCGACGGTGCGGCGCCAGGGCTGGCCGCCGTCGATATTGGCGCTGATGCTGACCACGTCGTCCTGGGTCACCACCAGAGCGTAGGGGCGACCGAAGGAGCAGTAGAGGAAGTCCGAGTAGTAGTTGATGTTGTGGTACGAGGTGAAGACCGCCGCATCTATGTTCTCGGCCGCCAGGTGGGCGCGCAGCTTGGCATGACGGTTGGCGTATTCCTGGGCGGTGAACGTCGATTTGACCTTTTCGCCGTTCCGGATTCGAAGCGTTTGGGGCATCTGCATGGCGTGAATCCCTTTGCTGTCTGGGGTAAGGCGACCGGCCGGTTTGGCGGGTCGTTGCAGAGGATTGCAACAGATGCCCGGCGCGAACTTTTGTACGATTCCGACCCGAAGTTGGTCAGATCCGCTGCGGCCTATGCCCTGCCGAGCGGGCAATTTCCGCGCGCAAAAAAAGAGGCCCGTACCGCGCTGCCAGCACGGACGGGCCTCGAAAGGGTGACAGCCGGAGGGACGGCGGTCAGTGCAGCGCCACCTGCGGCGTACGCCGCTCGTCGCTGGGACAGAGGGCGAAGTGCTCGCGGTAGCAGCGCGAGAAGGTCTGCGCCGAGAGGAAGCCGCAAGCGGCTGCCACCTCGACCACGCTGAGGCGGGTACGGCGCAGCAACTGGCGCGCGCGCACCAGGCGCAGGCGCAGGTAGTAGCGCGCCGGCGAGCACTGCAGATGGCGCTCGAACAGGCGCTCCAACTGGCGCCGCGACAGCGCGACGAAGCCCGCCAGCTGGCCGAGCTCGAGCGGCTCCTCGAGGTTGCTCTCCATCAGGCTGATCACCTCGCGCAGCTTGGGGCTGGGCTCGTCGCCGCAGAGGGACAAGGGCATCTGCGCCGGCAACGGCTCGCAGCGGACCAGCTCGAACGCTAGGGTCTCGGCGATCGCCCTGACCAGCGGCTGGCCATGCCGACCAGCGATCAACTGCAGCATCAGTTCCAGCCCCGCCGCTCCGCCAGCGGCGGTACCGCGGTCGCGGTCGACGACAAAGGGCTGGGCGCTCAGCGCCACGCCGGGAAACGCGCGCTGCAGATCGACCCGGCAGCGCCAGCTGGTGCTGCACTGGTAGCCCTCCAGCAGACCGGCGCGCGCCAGCGTCCAGCTGCCGCTGCCGAGTGCGCCGAGAAACCGCCCGGGCTGCGCCTGCTGCCGCAGGTAGCGCTCCAGTTCGGGCCGCTCGCGCGCCTGCGCGGCATCGCTGCCACAGAGGATCAGACCGTGCAGTTCGCCCGCGTCGCCGGCGGCACCGTCCGGGGTGACCCACATACCGTTGCTGGCGCGCAGCGCCCGGCCATCCATGCTGAGCGTCTGCCAGCGGTACAGGGCACGCCCGGCCAACTGGTTAGCCAGGCGCAGCGGCTCCAGCGCGGCGGCCAGGGCCACCAGGCTGAACTGCTCATCCAGCAGAAAGCCGATGGACTCGACGGCGGCCAGGGGCGGCACCTTCTCGAAACTGCTCATTGCGGCGTTCCTCGATAAAAGCAGCGGGCAAGAGACTCAGCACTCGACCTGGCTTACCGCCAGGCCGCCGCGCGAGGTTTCCTTGTACTTGTCGTGCATGTCGGCGCCGGTGTCGCGCATGGTGCGGATCACCCGGTCCAGCGAGATGTGGTGCTCGCCGTCGCCGCGCAGGGCCATCTGCGCCGCGTTGATCGCCTTCACCGCGGCGATCGCGTTGCGCTCGATACACGGCACCTGCACCAGCCCGCCGACCGGGTCGCAGGTCAGCCCGAGGTTGTGCTCCAGGCCGATCTCGGCGGCGTTCTCCAGCTGCTCCGGCGTGGCGCCGAGCACTTCGGCCAGGCCCGCCGCAGCCATGGCGCAGGCCGAGCCCACCTCGCCCTGGCAGCCGACCTCGGCGCCGGAGATCGAGGCGTTCTTCTTGCACAGGATGCCCACCGCCGCGGCGGCCAGCAGGAAGTCGACCACGTCGGCGTCGCTGGCATCCGGGTTGAAGCGCATGTAGTAGTGCAGCACCGCCGGGATGATTCCCGCTGCACCGTTGGTCGGCGCAGTGACCATGCGCCCGCCGGCGGCATTTTCCTCGTTGACCGCCAGGGCGTAGAGGTTGACCCACTCCATGGCGCTCATGGTGCTGCCGATCACGTTGGGCTTGCCCAGCTCCTGCAGGCTGCGGTGCAGCTTGGCGGCGCGCCGGCGCACATTCAGCCCGCCGGGGAGAATGCCCTCCTCGCGCAGGCCGTTGGCCACGCAGTCCTGCATGGCCTGCCACAGCTGCAGCAGGCCGGCGCGGATCTCGGCCTCGCTGCGCCAGGCCTTCTCGTTTT
>NZ_AVOF01000055.1:0-10765 GCF_000465935.2 Pseudomonas sp. EGD-AK9 | reverse complement strand
GAGCGAGGCGCTGGCCGGCGAATTCCGCGGCGGCCTGGCGGTGGTGGCCAGCGGCGAGACGGCGGAGGGCGCGCAGCGCTTTCGCGACGGCAAGGGGCGCCACGGTGCCTTCTGAACGGGCCGCACTTTTGTCGGGTGTTGCCCGTGCGCGTGCCGGCTAAGCTGCGTGCATGCCCCTCACAAGGAATGCTCGATGCGCCGCCTGCTGCTGCTCTTGCTCGCCGTCCTGCTGGTCGGCTGCTCGACCCCCGGCGCCTTCTTCGGCGACCTGGACGGCGAAGCCTTCGTCCCCCACGCGCTGAGCGACGAGAACCACGCCCTGGTCTATCTGTACCGTCCACGCAACGACTGGGCCGATCAGGAGCTGGAGGCGCCGGGGCTGTTTCTCGACAACCAGCTGATCGGCAGCCTGCCGAGCAACGGCTACCTGGTGCTGGAGTTCGAGGCGGCCAACCATCGGCTGGAAATGCGTCGGCCGCTGGCCGGCAGCTTCTGGACCCTGCTGGCCGACGGGCCGCTGGACTTCACCCTGATCTCCAGCTTCAGCCTGGATGCCGCCGTGGGCGGCACCTACTACCTGCGCTACGACGAGGACGGCCCGCCGCCGCACAGCGGCGCCCTGGACGGCGGTGGCGATGGCCCGCTGCAGCTGGTGTCGGCCGAGCTGGCCGAGCGCGAACTGGGCGCCACCCGCCTGGTGCAGCCGCCGGCTCGCATCGCTGCCCATCACCAGCAGGGGGAGCGCCCGCAGCGCGGCTTCTGGCGCTCGGTCGGTCAGGCGCTGGACAAGATCGGCATCTGATTTGGCGGCGCCGCGCGTGCCAACTGGCGGCAACGACCATCGGCCTGCGCGGGCGCACGGGAGTAGTACCGGGCTGTTACCTGTCGGAGCAAGTAGGGGCGAATAATGGCTCCGTTGCATCCACCCTCAGGAGACGATCATGGCTGCCAAGAAGATTCTGATGCTGGTCGGCGACTACGCCGAAGACTACGAAACCATGGTGCCCTTCCAGGCCCTGCAGATGGTCGGTCACAGCGTGCATGCGGTGTGTCCGGACAAGGTCGCCGGGCAGACCGTGCGCACTGCCATCCACGATTTCGAGGGCGACCAGACCTACAGCGAGAAGCCGGGGCACAACTTCGCCCTCAATTTCGACTTCGCCAAGGTCAAGGCCGAGGATTACGACGCGCTGCTGATTCCCGGCGGCCGTGCCCCGGAATACCTGCGCCTGAATGGCGACGTCGTGGCGCTGGTAAAAGCCTTCGCCAAGGCCGACAAGCCCATCGCCGCGGTCTGTCACGGCGCCCAGCTGCTGGCCGCCGCCGGCGTGCTGGAGGGCCGCGAATGCAGCGCTTACCCGGCCTGCGCGCCGGAAGTGACGCTGGCCGGCGGCCGCTACGTGGATATCCCGGTGGATCAGGCCCACGTGCAGGGCAACCTGGCCACCGCGCCGGCCTGGCCCGCGCATCCGGCCTGGCTGGCGGGCTTCCTCAAGCTGCTCGGCACCGAGATTCGCCTGTAGTCGAGCCGTAGCCCGGACGCCATCCGCGGCGCATCATTGCCGGTATTCTCCGGATTGCATCCGGGCTACGACGCTGCCACAAGTTTCCAGGAGGCGACGCTCATGTGCGAACTCTATGTAAAGGCCGACCCCATCCTCTACGAATCGCGCTCGCGTTCGCTGCGCATCCACGGCGTGGTGACCACCTTGCGCCTGGAAAACCAGTTCTGGGACATCCTGCGCGAGATCGCCGAAGTCGACGGCATGACCACCAACCAGCTGATCGCCAAGCTCTACGACGAGGTCATGGACTTTCGCGGCGAGGTGGTCAACTTCGCCTCCTTCCTGCGCGTCAGCTGCACCCGCTACCTGGCGCAGAAGGCCGGGCGCGCGGTGCCGCTGCGGGTGGTCGGCGCCGGTTGAATCACTGGTACATCCAGAAGTTCGGATGCTCCGGCACGGCCGGCGCTGTCGGCTTCGGGGTCGGGCGGGTTTGCTGGAAGAGGCGTTTGAGCATGGTCATGGTGGGGATCCCTGAGTGATATGGCTGACAGGGATGCATGATGGTGGCGACGCTTCGATAGAAGAACTGGATTTTGTCTATGGCAGCTATTAGTCAAAGACTATGGGTGCAGTCGTTTGGGCAAACGCACGGTGACCTGAAGCCCTCCCAGCGGCGAATCCTCCAGGCTGATGCTGCCCTGATGCAGCTCCACCACCCGCAGTACGATCGACAGGCCCAGCCCTGCGCCCAGCCCTTCGCCGAGGCGGAAAAAGCGTTCGAACAGGCGCTCGCGTAACTCCGCCGGCACCCCGGGGCCGCTGTCTTGCACCCGCATTACCAGCGCCTGCTGCTCGGCGATCAGCTGTACCTGGATGCAGCCACCCTTCGGCGTGTACTGCACGGCGTTGCTCACCAGGTTCTGCAGCAGGATGCCCAGGCTCGGGGCGTCAGCGATCAGCCGGTAGTCGCCGGATTCGTTGGCATCGAGCACCAGATCCTGCTGCCGATCGAGGGCCAGCGGCGTCAGTTCGGCCAGCTCGCCACGCAGGAATGCCAGCAGATCGAGGTCGCCCATGCTCAGGTGCGCGCTGCTCGGGTCGAGACGGGCCAGGGTCAGCAACTGCGTCACCACCCGGGTCGCACGGTCGACGGCGCCGGTCAACTGACGCAGGGCTTCGCTGCGGTCGCCGGCATCCGCTGCCTCCAGGGCGTTCTGGGCGTGGATGCGCAGCACCGCCAGCGGTGTGCGCAGCTCGTGGGCGGCGTCGGCGATAAAGCGTTTTTCCTGATCGAGCAACTGGTTGACCTGCAGCAGCAGGCGATTGAGCGCGGCCGCCATCGGCTCCAGTTCGTTGGGCAGCGGCGGAAACACCAGCGGCGCCAGATTGTCCGGGGCGCGGCCGCGAATGGCACGGGCCATGCGCTGCAGCGGGCTCAGGCCCCAGCCCACCGCCAGCCACAGCAGCAGGCCAACGGCTGGCAGGCCGATCAGCAGCGGTTGCAGGCTGCGCCGGGCGATCTTGCCGATCAGTTCGCCGCGAACGTCCTCGCGTTCGCCGGCCAGCACCCAGTGGTAGTCGCGGCTGTCGTGCAGGACGAACACGCGCCAGCGATGCTCGCCGATGCTAAGGCTGTGGTAGCCGATCAGGTAGCGGGCCAGTTGCGCCAGGCGTTCGCGCCTGGATTGGTCAGCGTTGGGCGGGGCCAGGCCGAGTTGCTCGATCATCTCCTCGAGCAGGCCCGGCGGCGCGCTGGCGGACTGGAACAAGAGCTCGCCATCGTCATCGAGCATCTGGAAGGCCAGCTTGCCTTCGTACTCGTGGCCGAGCAGGTTTTCCGGGTTACGGGCATCTTGCAGCATGAGGGCTTCATCGAGAACCGCCTGGAGGTCGCGCCGTTCGTTGCTGCTGAGGTCGTGGCGTATCAGGCCCATGAGCAGGCGCGCGGTCTGCGACAGCTGGGCGTCGAACAGCTCGCGTACTTCGTGCACGGAGTCGCTGTAGATCTTGTGGCTGATCAGCCCGAAGCTGCCGGCCAGCATCAGCAGCAACAGAACCAACAAGCGGATGCGCATGGAGCCGAAGGTTCTGTGCAGTCTCATTTGTCCACCAGATAGCCGACGCCACGCACGGTGCGGATCAGCTCCGGGAAGAACTTCTTGCGCAGGTGATGCACGTGCACTTCCAGGGCATTGCTCTCCACCTCTTCGTCCCAGCCATAGAGTGCCTGTTGCAGCTTGTCGCGCGTCAGCACGCGTCCAGGCTGGATCAGCATTTCGTGCAGCAGAAGAAATTCCTTGCGCGGCAGATTGATGGCCTGGCCCTGGTATTCGACCCGCTGGCTGGCCGGATCGAGGCGAATGCCGCGGTACTCCAGCGCCGGCTGTGGACGCTGGAAGCTGCGCCGCAGCAGGGCACGCAGGCGCGCCTTGAGTTCGGCGACGTCGAAGGGTTTGATCAGGTAGTCGTCGGCGCCGGCATCGAGGCCGGCGATGCGGTCGCTGGTGGCGTCGCGGGCGGTCAGCACCAGCACCGGCACCGGGTTGGCGGCGGCGCGCAGGTGCTTGAGCACCTGCAGGCCGTCCATGCGCGGCAGGCCGAGGTCGAGGATGACCAGCTCGAAACTCTCGTGGCTCAGCGCATGCAGGGCGCTGGCGCCGTCCTGCAGCCAGTCCACGGTGTAGCCTTCGGGTTTCAGCGCGGTGCGAATGCCTTCGCCCAGGGCCTGATCGTCTTCGACGAGAAGAATGCGCATGGCAACTCCTGCAGGGGGGGCCGAACTACCGGAGTTTACTCTCGACCTGCTGCAAAAGCGCCTTGGCTTCGGCGCGGCGCCCCTGGTCGGCCAGTTCGCGGCCGGGGCGATCCTTGGCGGCCAGGGTTTTTTCCAGCGCGGCGCGGGCTTCCTCGTAGCGTTTCTGCCGTTGCAGGAAGTCGCCGTAGAAGTAGTTCGGGTCGATACCGTCCGGGTTGATCGCCAGCGCCTGCTTGAGCATCTTCTCGGCCTGTTGGTCGTCACCGAAGCCGATCGGCCAGCCGGGTACCTGGTAGTAGAGGCTGCCGAGGCTGGTGTAGGCCGAGCCGGCCAGGGCCTGCGGGTCGATGGTAAGCGCCTGTTCCAGGCTGGCCTTGGCCTCCTTGACCAGGCGCAGGGCGCCGAGGCCACCTTTGGCGCCGGCCTGGGTGCTGAGGATGATGCCGCGCCAGATCAGCAGCTCCGGCGCCTTGGGCTCGCTGGCCAGCGCCGCGTCGGCCTGCGTGACGAGTGTGGCGAAGGCCTCTTCGCGCTGCTTCTCCGGCGTCTGGTAGTGGATCTCGGCCCAGCGCGTCTGCAACTGCTGCAACTGGATCTGGCCGTTGTCACTGAGGGCGAAGGCGGGCAGGGCGGTGCAGCCGAGCGCGGCGATGATCAGGGGGCGAAATGCGTTCACGGGCAATCTCCTCAGTGCTTGTGGCGGGCAAAGCGTTGAATGATCGGCAACTGCTTGCGCAGGGCCTGGTCGACCACGCGCGGCAGCAGACCGTTGAGGCGCACGAACAGGCGTTCCGGCCAGCCCAGGTGACGTTCCTCCTGCTCGCGGCGGATGGTGTCGAGCAGTTCCTCGGCCACCTGTGCGGGGTCGTCCATGGCCACGCCCAGCTCATCGTTCATCGCCACCACGCTGGGGGCGTTCATCGAGGTGCGGGTGGCGCGCGGGGCGAAGTAGAGGACGCGCACGTGGGTGTCGGCCAGCTCGCGGCGCAGCGCCTCGGAGAAGCCGCGCAGGGCGAACTTGCTGGCGCAGTAGGCGGCGAAGCCGGGGTAGCCGATGGCGCCGAAGGTGGAGCCGACATTGATCACCAGGGCGCGCCGCTGGGCGCGTAGCAGCGGCAGCAGGCGTTGGGTCAGCTGCAGCGTGGCGGTGACGTTGAGGTCGATCAGCTCGGCGATCTGCTGCTCGTCCTGCTGATCGAGCAGGCCGAAGCGGTTGACCCCAGCGGCGTTGATCAGGCAGTTGAGGCCGCCGAAGTTCTGCGCTGCAGCGACCAGCGCATTACGCCCGGTGCGGCTGGCGATATCGGCCTGCAGCAGTTGCACGTGCTGGGGGAAGCGTTGTTGCAGCGGCTGTAGCGGTTCCAGGCGACGGCCCACCAGCAGCAGATGGGCACCTTCGCTGGCCAGACGCTGCGCCAGGGCCAGGCCGATGCCGCCGCTGGCGCCGGTAAGCAGGACACGGCAATCCGTCGGTTGCATGAACTTACTCCTCGCCGGCCAGCGGCAGGCTGCGGAACATGTCGCCGTAGAGGCGATAGACGACCTTGGCGGTGTGCACCACGGCGGCCTTGTCATCATCGTTGTCCAGGCGGTTCATCAGCTTCTTGAAGAACTCGATGTGCTCCAGGTCCAGGCTGCCGTGGGAGTTGAGGTAGCTGAAGGCCTGGTTCGGCAGTTGCAGTTTGTCCTGAATGATGCCGGCGGCCTGGGTGGCCAGGGCGATGCTGGTGCCTTCGAGCACGTTGACCATGCCGAAGAAGCTCACCGGATTGTGTCGGGCGATGCGGTCGTAGACGTAGGCCACCATCAGTTCGGTGGACAGGCGCGGTGTGCCGTTGCGCACCGCTTCCTTATCGGCACCGCAGGCGGCGATGTCGCCCAGCACCCACTCCTGGTGGCCGGTTTCCTCCTCGATGTACTCGGCGATGGCTTCGCGCAGCCATTCCAGGCGTTCCGGCAGGCGCGCACCGCAGGCCATCAGCAGCGGCACGGTGTGCTTGACGTGGTGGTAGGCCTCGGTAAGGAAGGCGATGTAGCTGTGCAGGGCGACCCGACCGGTCATGGCCTGCTGGATGATCGGCGCGCCGAGCAGGTAGTCGCGCTCACGCTGGGTCTGGCTCAGCAGGGATTCATAGAAACTCATGCGGGTACTCCTTCTGCCATCAGCTCATGGATGGCGCTTTGGTAATGGGTGAACAGGGCGGCGCGGCGCAACCGACCGTTGGCCGTGGCCAGCTCGTTGCTCGCGTTGAACGGGGCCTCGGCGCGCAGCCAGCGGTGCACGCGGGCGTAGTCCGGCAGGCCGTGATTGACTTCGTCGACGGCAGCCTGCAGCTGCGCGTCGGGGGTATTGGCGACGCGCGGCACCAGCACCGCGACGTTGCCCGGCAGCGCTTCGCCGTGCAGCCAGGCCTGGGCGATGGGCAACTGCTGCACCAGCTCGGCCTCGACCCATTCCGGGTTGACGTTGCGCCCGTAGGCGGTGATGAACTGATGCTTCTTACGCCCGTGCAGCACCAGGAAACCGTCCTCGAAATGCCCGAGGTCGCCGCTGCCCAGCCATTCGCCTTGCGGCGCCGGCTCGCCGAGGTAACCGAGCATGCGCGCGCCCTTGACCAGTACCTCGCCGTCGTCGGCCAGCCTCACCTGCAGGTGGCCGAGCGGCTTGCCGGTGCTGCCGATGCGGCGCTGCTCGGGCGTGTTCAGGCACACCACCGAGGCGCATTCGGACAGGCCGTAGCCCTCGAAGATCGGTAGACCGAGGGCATCGGCCCGCTCCAGCAACTGCGCGGCGACCCGGCCGCCACCGACGGCGACGAAGCGCAGCGAACCCGGCAGCGGCAACTGGCGTTCGGCGGCGCTGACCAGGGCCAGCAGCAATTGCGGCAGCAGGATCAGGCTGTGCGGCTGGGCCGCCTGCAGTGCCTGGAGAAAGCGCGCCAGGTCGAAGCCGCTGGCGCCGGTGAGGCCGATCTGTGCCATGGGCATCAGTTCGACCCGCGCGCCGGCCAGCAGCGGCGCGTAGACGCCGGCGATGTTCTCCAGCAGGGTCGCCAGCGGCAGGATGCACAGGTGCCGCTGCACCTCGCGGCTGGCGCTGGCCTCGAGCAGGCTGCCGGCCACCGCCAGCTGCGTATCCAGATCCAGGCACACCCCCTTGGGCTGGCCGGTGGTGCCGGAGGTGTAGGTGATCTTGCAGGTGTTGGCATGCAGCGCGGCGGGGTGCGCCACCGAGCGGCGATGGATATCGCCCTCCACGCTGGTGAAACCTGGGGCGCCAGCACCGATCAGACAGTCGATGCCGGCGCTGTCGAGCACGTGACGCTGCTGCTCGGCAGAGAAGAACGCCGGCAGCGGTACGCAGACCAGGCCGGCGTGCAGCGCCGCCAGATCCCACAGCACCCAGTCGATGCCGTTGTCCAGGGCCAGCGCCACGCGGCGGGCACCCTGTGCACTCAGATATCTGCTACGGGGCGTCACGGCTGCGAGCAGCGTGGCGTAGCTCAGTGTGCGTTCACCTTCGACCAGCGCGACACGCTCGCCATGCTGCGCCAGGCGCGCGAAGAAGGCCTCAACTGCAGTGCACATCAGGCATGTCCTCCAGGGCGTAGAGCGGCTGGTGGCCGAGGCGTGGGTAGGCGCCCAGCTGCAACAGGCGCTGATGACCGCCGCGGATATCGCCGGCCATCACCAGGGGGCGGCTGTCGTAATAGCTGCCCCAGTCGGCCAGTTCCTCGCCCATGCACCTGGGGTTGGCCTGACCCAGGGCGATGGGCGCCAGCCCCAGGCGCTGGAAGCTGTTGAGCAGGGTCGGCGTGCCGGTGAAGGCGACCCAGCGAAAGCCCAGCGCCACCAGCAGGTCGGTCAGCGCGACGATCAGCAGGCGTGCTGCACCGGGGCTGTCGGCGGCCAGGTTGCCCACTTCCACCAATTCGCCACGGTCGGGCTCGATTCGGCCCAGGCGTGCGCCGATGGCGCTCTGGATCGGCTCGTCCAGGTAGCGTTCGAGAAACAGCGGGCCGTTGCCTGCACTGCGCACACCCAGAGCGCCGAGCAGCTGCCCGGCCCGATTCTCCAGAGCGAACAGGCAGGGCATGAACTGATGAACTCGTGCGCCGTACTGCAGAGCAAAGCGCCGGCGGATGAACTGTTCCAGGGCAGCGCGACGTGCGCTGCCCTGGGCGACCAGGTGAAGCTCGAAGCTGTCGCCGCGGCCGATTCGGGCCACGGGACGCTCATGATGCGCCCAGGGTAGTTCCATGCTCGGAACCTCGGTGATGAACCTGGGGGCGATTGTGTGGTGGGCTGGCTTAACGCTTTATTAAGCGCTTGCAGAATCGTTGCAGCGGCCCTGCAGGCCAGGGCGCGCGTGCGTTGCGGGGGCTTTCAGCCTACCTGCGCCACCCAGTCATTGAGGTTGTAGTAGTTGCTGATGCGCGCCACCTTGCCGGCCTTGATTTCGAAGAAGGCGCCGGCCGGCAGCACGTAGGTCTGGCCATTGGCAGGCGGCAGGCCTTCGTCGTCGGCCAGGTACTGGCCATGCACCACGAATTCGGCGGCGGCGCGGCTGCCGTCGGCATTCTGCATCAGCACGATGTCGGTGAGGCGCTCGCGGTAGCAGCCGTTCATCTTGTCCATGAAGGCGGCGAAGGCGGCCTTGCCGACCTGGCGCTCGCCCTGGTTGATGTCGTGCACCACGTCCTCGCTGAGCAGGTCGAGGAAGGCGGGCATGTCGCCGGCATTGAAGGCGGCGTAGTAGGCCTGCAGCAGTTCGGTGGCGGTCATGGAGACGCTCCTGTCGTAGTCCGTTTAGTGGTTGGCTGGCGCGCATGATAAGTTCGCCGCTTCCCGCCGGCATAGCCGCCGGCGTCACCCTGCAGCTGGCGAGCGACGCCCCATGGATATCCGACTGCTGCGCGGTGCGGAGATCGCGCCCCATATCGACGACCTGGCGCGTCTGCGCATCGCCGTGTTCCGCGAGTTTCCCTACCTCTACGACGGCAGCCTCGCCTACGAGGCCGAGTACCTGGCCACCTACCTGCGCAGTGCGGACAGCCTTTGCGTGCTGGTGCGCGACGAGGGCCGGGTGGTCGGCGCCTCCACGGCGCTGCCGCTGATTGATGAGACCGAGGAGTTCCAGCGGCCCTTCGTCGAAGGCGGCTGGGACCCGGCGCGGGTCTTCTACCTGGCCGAGTCAGTAGTGCTGCCGGCCTGGCGCGGCCGCGGCCTGGGCGTGCGCTTCTTCGCCGAGCGTGAGGCCCATGCGCAGCGGCTGGGGCGTTTCGACTGGTGCGCCTTCTGCGCCGTGCAGCGCCCGGCCGAGCATCCACGGCGGCCCGCCGACTACCAGGCGCTGGACGCCTTCTGGGCGCGGCGCGGCTATCGCCATCACCCCGAACTGCACACCCAGTACCACTGGCGCGACCTGGACGAGAGTGAGGAGTCGGCCAAGCCCATGTCGTTCTGGCTGAAGGAGCTCGCTCGATGATCAGGGTCGCCGCCTGCCAATACCATATCGACCTGCACGAGAGCTGGGAGGCCTACGCCGCGCACCTGACCGCGCTGTGCGAGGAGGCCGCGGGGCAGGGTGCCGAACTGCTGCTGTTGCCCGAATACGCCGGCCTGGTGCTCAGCGGCCAACTGCCCGAAGCCGAGCGCGGCGACCTGCACGCCTCCATCGCCGGCATCCAGCCGTTGCTGCCGCGTTGGCTGGCGCTGTGCGAGGCCCTGGCGCGGCGGCTGAAGATCCATCTGCAACCGGGTTCGCTGCCGGTGCTGGACGAGGACGGCCACTACCGCAACCGCGCCTGGCTGTTCGGCCCGCACGGCTGCCTGGGCAGTCAGGACAAGCTGATCATGACCCGCTTCGAACTGGAGCAGTGGCAGGTTGCGGCGGGCAGCGGGCTCAAGGTCTTCGACACGGTGCTGGGCAAGCTGGGCATCCTGATCTGCTACGACAACGAATTTCCGTTGCTGGCGCGCACCCTGGCCGAGGCCGGGGTGGACCTGATTCTCGCGCCCAGTTGCACCGACACCGAGGCCGGCTTTTACCGTGTGCGCATCGGCGCCCAGGCCCGCGCCCTGGAGAACCAGATCGCCGTGCTGCAGGCGCCCACCGTCGGCCTGGCGCCCTGGTCGCCGGCGCTGGACGAGAACATCGGTCGCGCCGCGCTCTACGTGCCCTCCGATTACGGCATGCCGGCCAGCGGCGTGCTCGCCGAAAGCGCCGAGCTGTGCCCGCAGCGCAGCCGCTGGCTGATCGCCGAGCTGGACCTGGACGCGGTGCGCGGGCTGCGCCAACAAGGTCAGGTATTCACCCGTCGCGACTGGCCGCGGCAGTTCGACGATGGCCGGCTGCTGCTGCGTTGAGTGCCATGCAGGAGTTGCCCGACTCGCCGCAGGCGGCGTACGAACGCGCGCTCGCGTCCGGTTTCGTCGTCGATGCCGCGCAGCGGCGCGCCGCCTCCGCGCTGCAAGACTGTCACGACGCCGTGCACCGCGGCGG
>NZ_AVOF01000054.1:0-10935 GCF_000465935.2 Pseudomonas sp. EGD-AK9 | reverse complement strand
CTCAGGGGGCTGCGGCCAGCCGCCGGGGCCGAGTTCCTCGCCGTCGCGCAGCAAGAGCCGGTTCATGGCCTGCGCTCCGTCGCCGCGTTCTTCATCCGTTGCAGCTCCTCGTCCGACACCGTCTGCGGCACGAAGTCCTGCTCCACGCCTGGCACGCTGTAGTCGTAGGCCCAGCGGTGCACCACCGGCAGGCGGGCGCCCCAGTTGCCGTGCACCGGCGGAGTCTGCGGGGTCTGCCATTCCAGGCTGGCGGCGCGCCAGGGGTTGGCGCCGGCGGGCTTGCCCTTGGCCAGGCTCCAGAACAGGTTGAACAGGAACAGCAGCTGGGCGACGCCGACCACCAGGGCGGCGACGGTGATGAAGGCGTTGAGGTCCTGCGCCGACTGCGGGATGAACTCGTAGTCGTCGAAGGTGTAGTAGCGCCGCGGCATGCCGAGAAACCCCAGGTAGTGCATGGGAAAGTAGATGGCGTAGGTGCCGAGGAAGGTGATCCAGAAATGCAGCTGGCCGAGGCGGTCGTCGAGCAGCCGCCCGGTGATCTTCGGGTACCAGTGGTAGATCGCGCCGAACACCACCAGGATCGGCGCTACGCCCATGACCATGTGGAAGTGGGCGACCACGAAATAGGTGTCCGACAGCGGGATGTCGACTATCACGTTGCCGAGGAACAGCCCGGTAAGGCCGCCGACCAGGAAGGTGAGGATGAAGGCCAGGGCGAACAGCATGGGCACGGTCAGGTGGATGTCGCCCTGCCACAGGGTCAGCACCCAGTTGTACACCTTCAGCGCGGTGGGCACGGCGATGATCAGCGTGGTGATGGCGAAGAAGAAGCCGAAGTAGGGGTTCATGCCGCTGACGTACATGTGGTGCGCCCACACCACGAAGCTCAGCACGCCGATGGCGACTATGGCCCAGACCATCATGCGGTAGCCGAAGATGTTCTTGCGCGCGTGGGTGCTGATCAGGTCGGAGACCAGGCCGAAGGCGGGCAGGGCGACGATGTACACCTCCGGGTGGCCGAAGAACCAGAACAGGTGCTGGAACAGGATCGGGCTGCCGCCCTCGTGCTCCAGCGGCTGGCCAAGGGAGATGATCGCCGGCATGAAGAAGCTGGTGCCGAGCAGGCTGTCGAACAGCATCATCACCGCGCTGACCAGCAGCGCCGGGAAGGCCAGCAGGGCGAGGATCGAGGCCATGAAGATGCCCCATACCGACAGCGGCATGCGCATCAGGGTCATGCCGTGGGTGCGCGCCTGCAGCACCGTGGTCACGTAGTTGAGGCCGCCCATGGTGGCGGCGACGATGAAGATCGCCAGCGACACCAGCATCAGCACGATGCCCCAGTCGGTGCCCGGGGTGCCGGCGGTGATCGCCTGCGGCGGATAGAGGGTCCAGCCGGCGCCGGTGGGGCCGCCGGGAACGAAGAAGCTGGCCAGCAGCACCAGCACCGAGAGCAGGTAGAACCAGTAACTGAGCATGTTGACGTAGGGGAACACCATGTCCCGCGCGCCGACCATCAACGGGATCAGGTAGTTGCCGAAGCCGCCGAGAAACAGCGCGGTGAGCAGGTAGATGACCATGATCATGCCGTGCAGGGTCATGGCCTGGTAATAGGTGCTGGCGTCCATGAACTCCAGGCTGCCGGGAAAGCCGATCTGCAGGCGCATCAGGCCCGAGAGCACCAGGGCGATCAGGCCGACGAAGATCGCCGTCAGCGCGTACTGGATGGCGATGACCTTGTGGTCCTGGCTCCAGATATAGCGCGTCAGGAAGCTGCGCGGCTCGTGCAGGGCCGTGCTTTCGGCTTGGTGCGCATAGGCCATCGCGTCATCCTCCTGCAGGGGGCTCAGGGCGAGGGATCCGCGGCCTCGTCGGCATCGGCGGCGAGGGAGGCGATAAAGGCGGTCAGCGCCTCGAGCTGCGCCGCGTCGACGGCCAGGACCGGCATGATCGCGGCATAGCCCTGCACCACCTGGGCGTTGGGCTGGCGTATCGCCTCTTCAATATAGGCCGCATCGGCCCGGGCCGTGCTGCCGTCGACGAAATCCCGGGTGCTGCCATACAGCCCGCGCCAGCTCGGGCCGATGCCGGCGCTGCCGTCGAGGCTGTGGCAGGCCAGGCAACCGAGGCTGGCGGCCAGCGCGCGGCCCTGTTCGGTCGGGCTGGCAGCGTCGTGCTCGGTGGCCGGGGCCTTGTCGCTTAGCGACTGGATCAGGGCGAGCAGGGCGGCCAGTTCCTCCTCGCTCAGGCGGTAGGCCACCATCACCGGCGGAAAACCCTGCACCAGCTTGGCCTGCGGGGCGAGGATGGATTCGCGCAGGTAGGCCTCGTCGGCCTGCAGGCTGCTACCGTCGGCCAGTTGCCGGGTGCTGCCGTACAGGCCCTGCCAGGTCGGGGCCAGGTTGGCGCTGCCATCGAGGCTGTGGCAGGCCAGGCAGCCGAGGTTCTGCGCCAGCTGGCGGCCCTTGTCCAGCAGGCTGGCGGCGCTCGGCGGCGCGGCGCGCAGGCTCTGGGCGAAGGTCGGCTGGCTGGCCAGCCACTGCTCGAAGGCCTCGGCCTCCTCGACGATCAGGCGTCCGCGCATGTTGAAGTGGGCCACGCCGCAATACTCGGCGCAGAGCACCTCGTAGCGGCCCAGGCGGGTCGGGGTGAACCAGAAGTAGGAGACCATGCCCGGCACCATGTCCATCTTGGCGCGGATCTGCGGCACGTAGAAGTTGTGCAGCACGTCCTTGGAGCGCAGCAGCACCTTGACCGGCTGATCCAGCGGCAGGCGCAGCTCGCCGCCCTGGACCAGCACGTCGTCCGCCGCGGCCGGGTCGCCGGGGTCGAGGCCGAAGGGATTGCGCGGCTCGACCCACTTGATGGCGGAGCGCCCCAGGCGCCCGTCCGCGCCGGGGAAACGGTAGGCCCACTGCCACTGCTGGGCCACCACCTCGACCTCGCGGGCTTCCTGCGGCACCCGCACGAAATCGTCGTAGACCACCAGGCCGGGGGCCAGCAGGGCGACGATGCCCAGGCTGGTAACGGCGAACAACCACCACTCGAGTTTCTTGCTTTCCGGCTGGTAGGCCGCCCGGCGCCCCGCCTTGTGACGGAAGCGGATGATGGCGATGACCATGAACAGGCACACTGCGACGAAGAACAGCCCGGTGATGAGCAGGGTGATCAGCAGGGCGGTGTCGATGGACACCCAGTTGGACGCCGCCTCGGTGGCCTGCCAGGGGCTGAGCAGGTGAAACAGCAGCGAGCCGATCACCAGCAGTATCAAGACGATTGCAAACGCCATCTGTTCGCATCCCGTTCCGGACGCCCGTGGCCGCGGGCAACACCCAGCGACGGCATCGGCGGATGCTGCCCCGGGTACGGCCCCATCCCTCTCGCGCGCCAAGATGCGACGCTCTGGTACGGGCGAGTTCAGGGAGGAGTATAGGTGTTGCCCTCACTATTGCCCGATTGGTGGCCTGGTTCGCCGCCGGTGCAGCGCCTATAACTATGCTCTCGGTAGGTTGAGCCGCCTGGGACGGGCGGCTGCACAGAGGAGGGCGGGACATGTCCAGCAATCCCTTGCTCGCGATGATCGGCAACACCCCGGTGCTGCCGATCACGCACCTGGATACCGGCCCCTGCGAGCTGTTCGTCAAGCTGGAGAACCAGAACCCCGGCGGCTCGATCAAGGACCGCATCGCCCTGAGCATGATCGAGGCTGCGGAACGCGACGGTCGGCTGCAACCGGGCGCCACCATCATCGAGGCCACCGCCGGCAACACCGGTCTGGGCCTGGCGTTGGTGGCGGCGCAGAAGGGCTACCGGATGCTGCTGGTGGTGCCGGACAAGATGAGCCGCGAGAAGATCTTCCACCTCAAGGCGCTCGGCGCCGAGGTGCGCCTGACCCGTTCCGACGTCGGCAAGGGGCATCCCGAGTACTACCAGGACCTGGCGCGCAGCATCGCCGAGCAGACCCCGGGCGCGCTGTACATCGATCAGTTCAACAACCCGGCCAATGCCCTGGCGCACGAGCTGGGCACCGGCCCGGAAATCTGGCGCCAGCTGCAGCAGCGCCTGGACACGGTGGTGGTCGGGATCGGCTCGGCCGGTACCCTGGCCGGGCTGACCCATTTCTTTCAGCGCGAGGCGCCGCACGTCGAGATCGTCCTGGCCGACCCTCAGGGTTCGGTGCTGGCGGACTACGTGGAAACCGGGCACTACGGCGAGGCCGGCAGCTGGCTGGTGGAAGGCATCGGCGAGGACTTCATTCCGGCGCTGGCCGATTTTTCCCTGGTCAAGCGCGCCTAACGCATCGGCGATGCCGAGAGCCTGCTCACCGCGCGCCTGCTGCTACAGCAGGAGGGGGTGCTGGCCGGCTCCTCGTCCGGCACCCTGGTGGCCGCGGCGCTGCGTTACTGCCGCGAGCAGCGCGAGGCGAAGCGGGTGCTGACCTTCGTCTGCGACAGCGGCAACAAGTACCTGTCGAAGATGTTCAACGATTACTGGATGATCGATCAGGGTCTGATCGAGCGGCCGCAGGCCGGCAACCTGCGTGACCTCATCGCCCGCCGCTACGACGAGGGCGCCACCGTCACCTGCAAGGCCGACGAGAGCCTGGCGGCGGTGTACGCACGCATGCGCTTCCACGACATCGACCAGGTACCGGTGATGGACGGCGAGCGGGTGGTGGGCCTGATCGACGAATGGGACCTGCTGCGCGCGGTCAAGGACGCCCCCGAGCACTTCGAGCTGCCGGTGCGCCGGGCCATGGTCACCCAGCTGCAGACCTTGGATCCGGAGGTGCCGCTGGAACGCCTGCTGGAGACCTTCGACGCCGGACACGTGGCGTTGATCGTTGAACGGGGCCGTTTTCTCGGCCTGATCACCAAGAGCGATCTGCTCAACCTGTGGCGGCGCACCCTGCGCTGAAGCGCCCACTGCGCCTGGAGCCCGAACGATGAAACAGAGCCTGGAAACCCTCTGCGTGCACGCCGGCTACGAGCCGGACTGGACTGGGGCGGTGATGCCGCCGATCTACGCCACCTCGACCTTTCGCCAGCAGTCGCCCGGCGTGCACGCCGGCTATGAGTACGGGCGCAGCCACAACCCGACGCGCCAGGCGCTGGAGCGGGCCATCGCCGAGCTGGAGGGCGGCAGCCAGGGCTTCGCCTTCGCCTCGGGGCTGGCCGCCTGCGCCACGGTGCTGGAGCTGCTGCCTGCGGGCAGTCATATCGTTGCGGTGGACGACCTGTACGGTGGTACCTACCGCCTGTTCGAGCGCGTGCGCAAGCCGGCCGCCGGGCTGCAGGTGAGCTACGTGGCGCCCGAAGCCAGCGCCGAGGAGTTGAGCGCTGCGCTGCGCCCCGAGACTCGGTTGATCTGGGTGGAGACGCCGACCAACCCGACGCTCAAGCTCACCGACCTGGCGCGGGTGGCCGCGGTGGCCCATACCCATGGCGTGCTCACCCTGGCCGACAACACCTTCGCTTCGCCCTGTCTGCAGCGGCCGCTGGAGCAGGGTTTCGACCTGGTGCTGCATTCGGCCACCAAGTACCTCAACGGCCACTCCGATGTGATCGCCGGGCTGCTGGTGGTGGCCGACCGGCCGGAGCTGGCCGAGCGCCTGGGCTTTTTGCAGAACGCGGTGGGCAGCATCCTCGACCCCTTCTCCAGCTTTCTCTGCCTACGCGGCATGCGTACCCTGGCTCTGCGCCTGCGGCGCCATGTCGACAGCGCCCAGCAGCTGGCCGAATGGCTGGAACAGCAGGCCCAGGTAGCGGCGGTGGTCTATCCCGGCCTGCCCAGCCATCCGCAGTACGAGCTGGCGGCGCGCCAGATGGCCGGCGGAGGCGGGCTGATTTCGCTGTACCTGGCCGGTGACGCCGAGGGCACCCGGCGCTTTCTCGAGGCGACCCGGCTGTTCACCCTGGCCGAAAGCCTGGGCGGCGTGGAGAGCCTGATCAGCCAGCCGGCGCGGATGACCCACGCCAGCATTCCGGTCGAGCGCCGGGCGCAGATCGGCATCCACGACAACCTGGTGCGGCTGTCGGTCGGCATCGAGCACCCGGATGACCTGCGCCGCGACTTGCAGCAGGCGCTGGCGGCGATGGCGGGTTAGCAGGCCGTTGAAAAACGTAGGCGACGACTGCATGGATGCAGGAGGTAGAGCGAAGCAGAAAGCCCGAGGCGAGGCAGCCAGTGCAATACCGATGGCGGCCCTGCAAAAACAGGCGAGGAAGGGCTGGGATCGCAGTCGACTTTACGAGCTGTAAATGAGCCGTGCTCGCTTCGGGCCGCGCTGACGCGCGCCAGCCGCAAACGGCTTTCCGAGCCTGTTCTTAACGCAGCAATGGCAACGCAGGTAGTTTTTCAACAGCCTGTTAGGCGAGCCGGTTGACCTTGGAAAATTTGGCGGCGAACTCCGCGGGCATCGGCACCACCCTGGACTGGTGGTAGTCGAAAAACACGAAGCCGGACTTGGCCATGGCCACCAGCGTGCCGTCGGCCGGACGGCTGATGCGGAAGGTGATGTCGCCGCCGTACCTGTTGAAGTCCATCACGCCCACCTCGAACAGCAACTGGTCGCGGGCATGGGCTTCGGCGCGGTAGGTGGTGGCCAGGTCGGTGACGATGATGCCGGTGCCGTTGCCGTCGGTCTCGCGGATGCCGAACTCGTAGAGAAAACGCGCCCGCGCCTCGGAAATCATCGAGATCATCGAGTCGTTGCCCAGGTGGTTGGCACCGTTGATGTCGGTGACTCGCACGGTGAGGTGGGTGCTGTAGCAGTACTGGTCTTCGGGAAACTCGAGGGTCAGGCGGGCCATGGCGCGTCTCGTCGCAGGTGGGGCGGCGATTGTACGCGAGCGACAGGGGCTGGCGCCGTCATTCGCCGCGGCAATGACGGCGCGACGCCTCAGCGATGCAGACTGTTCAGATGAAAGAAGGTCACCCGACCGCCCTCGTCGCTCGGTCCTTCGTTGTCCTGGATATAGGCGCCGGCCTTGAAATACAGCTGCTGTGTGCTCCAGGCGGGGTCGAGCTGGCGGTACAGCGAGCCCTGGTCGCCGTCCTTGCTGACCACGCTGACGCCGAGCCTGCCGCTGGGGGTGACGCGCAGGTCGTAGCCGAAGCGCTCGCCCAGCTGCACGTTGTCCGCCAGCAGGATGTTCTGCACCTGGCTGTCGCCGGGTTTTTCGCGCAGCAGCAGTTCGAGGCGACCGACGCCACGGCGATAGTGGTATTGCAGCTTGAGCAGCGGATCGTTGTGGCTGCCGGGCTCGTCCTTGCTGTGGATCTGGCCGATGACCACCTTGTTCTTGCTCGGTACCTGGTCGACCTGCAGCACCGCGCTGAGGTAGCTGTCGGCGCTGGCGTGCAGCCAGTTGCTCAGGCTGCCGTCGCTCTGCGTCTCGCGCAGTTCGCTGCGTGGGTAGCTGGCGTCGGCGGTGGTGGAGCCGCCGACCGGCACCCAGAAGGTCAGGCTGCCGTCGGCGTTGCGGCGCAGGTACTGGCTCTGGTAGCCGTTGTTCAGCCGCGCGGTGCTGATGGTGGTGGGGCTGGGATCGGTGGGGATCGAGAGGTTCCAGGTGGTGAGGTCGAGCACGGGCTTTCCTTGGTCGAGGGCTGGGGGAACCTCTCTTCGTGTGCCCGTTCGGCCATTGGTTCAACCGCTCCGACCAGCGTGCCAGAGCGGTTGCCGCGTCTGTCAGGCGGCCGGGCGCTGCTGGCGTTGGTAGAGGAACTCCAGTACCGCACCGCGATAGCCGTGGTACTGCGCGTCATTGGCCAGCGCCAGGCGGTCGCGCGGGCGCGCCAGCTCCACCTTGAGGATCTCGCCGACGGTGGCGGCCGGGCCGTTGGTCATCATCACGATGCGGTCCGACAGCAGCACCGCTTCGTCGACGTCGTGGGTGACCATCACCACGGTGCTGTGGGTCGCGCCGACGATGCGCAGCAGCTCGTCCTGCAGGTGGGCGCGGGTCAGCGCATCGAGGGCGCCGAACGGCTCGTCCATCAGCAGCACCTTGGGCTCCATGGCCAGGGCACGGGCGATGCCGACGCGCTGCTTCATGCCGCCGGAGATTTCGCTGGGGTGCTTGTGCATGGCATGGGCGAGGCCGACCATCTGCAGCGCCTGCTCGGTGCGCGCCTTGAGCTGGGCCTTGCTCTCGCGTGCGCCGAAGACCTTCTCCACGGCCAGGTGGACGTTGCCGTAGCAGGTCATCCAGGGCAGCAGGCTGTGGTTCTGGAACACCACGGCGCGTTCGGGGCCGGGGCCGTCGATCTCGCGGCCGTTGCAGATCAGCCCGCCCGCGCTGGCTTCGAGCAGGCCGGCGATCAGGTTGAGCACGGTGGATTTGCCGCAGCCGGAGTGGCCGATCAGCGAGACGAACTCGCCGCGAGCGATGCTCAGGTTGACGCCTTCCAGGGCCTGGAAGCGGCCTTTCTTGGTGTCGAAGTGTTTGCTGACGGCGGTCAGCTCGACGAACTTGTCCATGGGTGGCTCCTTAATTCGCGTAGTCGAAGCGCTTGGCCAGCAGCAGGAGCGCCTGCTCCAGGGCCAGGCCGACCAGGCCGACGATGATGATGGCGATGAGGATGTGTTCGACGTTGAGGTTGTTCCACTCGTCCCACACCCAGAAGCCCAGGCCGATGCCGCCGGTGAGCATCTCCGCGGCGACTATCACCAGCCAGGCCACGCCGATGGCCAGGCGGATGCCGGTCATCAGGTGCGGCAGCACGGCGGGAAACAGGATGCGCGTCAGCACCTTGAACTCCGACAGCTTGAGCACGCGGGCCACGTTCAGGTAGTCCTGCGGCACGCTGGCGACGCCGGCGGCGGTGTTGAGGATGATCGGCCAGATCGAGCTGATGAAGATCACCCAGATCGACGCCGGGCCCGCGGCCTCGAACACCAGCAGGCCGATTGGCAGCCAGGCCAGCGGCGACACCGGACGCAGCAGGCTGATGATCGGCGCCAGCATGCCGGCGAGGAAGGCGAAGCGGCCGATGGCGAAGCCCAGCGGAATGCCCACCAGCGCCGCCAGGCCGAAGCCGACGCCGACCCGGCCGAGCGAGTTGAGGATGTTCCAGCCGATGCCCATGTCGTTGGGGCCGTTGTCGTAGAAGGGATCGGCGAACAGCACCAGGGCGGCCTGCCAGGTGCTCAGCGGGCCGGGCAGGCCCTCGCTGTGCTGGGCGAGCAGGGCCCACAGGCCGATGAAGGCGAGGATGCCCAGCAGCGGCGCGATGGCCGCCTTGAGCCCGTTGCCGAGGGTCTGCACGCTGGGCAGCAGGGCCATGGGCGAGAAACGCGGCTTGGCCAGCTGCGGCAGCGGAGTTTTCAGGGGCGCATTCATGGTCACCTCCGATCAGGCTTTGATGGCGAAGGAGTCGGCGTAGGCGGCCGGGTTGCTGCCGTCCCAGACCACACCGTCGATCAGCGTGCTGCTGCGCAGCGGGCTGCTCGGCACGGCCAGCTTGAGGGCGCCGGCCGCCTCGGCGTAGAGCGCGGTCTGGTTGATCTGCGCCGCCACGGCGGAGTAATCCGGCGCGTCCTTGAGCAGGCCCCAGCGCTTGAACTGGGTGAGGAACCACATGCCGTCGGAGTGGTAGGGGAAGTTGACGCTGCCGTCCTTGCAGAAGGCCATGGCGTGCTCGTCCTGCCAGCTGTTGCCGAGGCCGTCCTCGTACTGGGCGAGAAAGCGCGGTTCGATCACCTGCACCGGCGCGTTGACGTAGGCCTTGCCGGAAATCAGCTTGGCGGTGCTCTTGCGGTTCTCCTCGCTGGCCTCGATGAAGCGGCTGGCGTCGAGCACCGCCATGATCAGCGCGCGGGCGGCGTTGGGGTACTGCTCGATAAAGGCGCGGGTGGTGCCGAGCACTTTCTCGGGGTGATCCGGCCAGATCTGCTGGGTGGTGGTGGCGGTGAAACCGATCTTGTCGAAGATCGCCCGCGCGCCCCAGGGCTCGCCGACGCAGAAGCCGTCCATGTTGCCGACGCGCATGTTGGCGACCATCTGCGGCGGCGGCACGACGATGGTCTTCACGTCGCTCAAGGGGTTGATGCCCAGGCTGCCGAGCCAGTAGTACAGCCACATGGCGTGGGTGCCGGTGGGGAAGGTCTGGGCGAAGGTCAGCGGCGTGCCGCCCTTCTTCACGTGTGCGGCCAGTTGCGCGCCGTTGCTCACCCCGGCCTCGCGCAGCTGCTTGGACAGGGTGATGGCCTGGCCGTTCTGGTTCAGGCCCATGAGCACCGCCATGTCCTTCTGCGGCCCGGCCAGACCGAGCTGGGCGCCGTACATCATGCCGTAGAGCACGTGGGCGGCATCCAGCTCGCCGGTGTTGAGCTTGTCGCGCACGCCGGCCCAGGAGGCTTCCTTGCTCGGGGTGATGCTCAGGCCGTACTTCTCGCCGAAGCCCTGGGTGGCGGCCACCACCACCGAGGCGCAGTCGGTCAGGGGGATGAAGCCGACTTTCAGCGCGGCCTTTTCCGGTGCGTCGGAGCCGGCGGCCCAGGCCGCACTGCGCAGTGAGGCCGGCGCCGACAGGCCGAGCGCGGCGATGCCGCCAACGGCACCGGCGAGGGCAATGGATTGCTTGAGGAAGTTGCGGCGGCTGGTATCCAGGGGCTTGTTCGAATCACGCTCGGTCATGGGGCTAATCCTTGTCAGGCACATAAACAAAAAACGGCGTACGCCAGGCCGCCTCGGTAAGAGGAGGTGGCCTGACGGACGCCGTTGTCCGTGATCCTCGGCCCGCCGCCGTTGGCGTGCTACGCAGGATGGTTGACAGGGACGTAGCAAGGGGCTTGCCAGTTTTTCCAGGCAGAGGCCGCGGCGTGGCCCACAGCGCGCTGTCGGGACCGCATGGGCTGCGGCTGTCGAATGGCTAGCCGAGAGAAATCAATGACTTGGATATGAGTGAAGGCCATTGGCAGGGGCCTGC
>NZ_AVOF01000053.1:0-11005 GCF_000465935.2 Pseudomonas sp. EGD-AK9 | reverse complement strand
GGGTTCGACCCGCCACTTCGGCAATGGCGGGTTGCACCCGCCCTACCCCCGTGCGCCAACGAGCGATTATCACGGCCGATGATGATGCTGGGCAGCCAGGCAACTGGCTGCCTAGACTCGATCGATCATCTGGAGGCCCGTTCCATGTCCGAGACCCTGCTCAGCTCCCGCAACCTAGCGTTCGAACTCTACGAGGTGCTCGACGCCGAAGCCCTGACCCAGCGCGAACGCTTCGCCGAGCACAACCGCGAGACCTTCGACGCCGCCATCGCCACCGCACGCAGCATCGCCGAGGAGCTGTTCGCCCCGCACAACCGCAAGAGCGACGAGCACGAGCCGCAGTACGTCGACGGCGCCGCGGTGCTGATCCCCGAGGTCGAACCGGCCCTGCGCGCCTTCCACGAGGCGGGTTTCCTCAACGCCACCCGCGACTTCGAGCATGGCGGCATGCAACTGCCCAACCTGCTGTCGCAGGCCTGCTTTGCCCACTTCCAGGCGGCCAACGCGGCCACCGCGTCCTATTCGATGCTGACCATGGGCGTGGCCAACCTGATCGAGGCCTTCGGCAGCGACGAGCAGAAGGCCCGCTTTCTGCAGCCGATCATCGACGGCCGCTTCTTCGGCACCATGTGCCTGACCGAACCGCATGCCGGCTCGTCGCTGTCGGACATCCGCACCAAGGCCGAACCCGCCGCGGACGGCAGCTACCGGATCAAGGGCAACAAGATCTTCATCTCCGGCGGCGACCAGCCGATCTCCGAAAACATCGTGCACATGGTGCTGGCCAAGCTGCCGGACGCGCCGCCCGGGGTGAAGGGCATCAGCCTGTTTATCGTGCCCAAGTTCCACGTGGGCGCCGACGGCAGCCTGGGTAAGCGCAACGACGTGACCCTGGCCGGGCTGTTCCACAAGATGGGCTGGCGCGGCACCACCTCCACCGCGCTGAACTTCGGCGACAGCGGCGAGTGCGTCGGCTACCTGGTGGGCAAGCCGCACCAGGGCCTTTCCTACATGTTCCAGATGATGAACGAGGCGCGCATCGGCGTCGGCATGGGCGCGATCATGCTCGGCTACGCCGGCTACCTCTATTCGCTGGACTACGCCCGCAACCGCCCGCAGGGCCGCCAGCCGGACGGCAAGGACCCGAGCAGCCCGCAGGTGGCCATCGTCGAGCACACCGACGTGCGGCGCATGCTGCTGGCGCAGAAGGCCTACGTCGAAGGCGCCTTCGACCTCGGCCTGTACGCCGCGCGCCTGTTCGACGACACCCACACCCTGGCAACCGCCGAGGAACGCGCCGAGGCGCTGCAGCTGCTCGATCTGCTCACCCCCATCGTCAAGTCCTGGCCTTCGGAGTTCTGCCTCAAGGCCAACGAACTGGCGATCCAGATCCTCGGCGGCCACGGCTACACCCGCGAATACCCGGTGGAACAGTACTACCGCGACAACCGTCTCAACCCCATCCACGAAGGCACCCACGGCATCCAGTCGCTCGACCTGCTCGGGCGCAAGGTGGCGATGAACGGCGGCGCCGCGCTCAAGCAGCTGCTCAGGCTGATCCACGGCACCTGCCAGCGCGCCGCCGAGTACGAGTCGCTCACCGCCCTGCGCCAGCCGCTGGAACAACTGCTGGCGCGCCTGCAGGCGGTGACCCTGGCCCTGCTCGGCGACCTGATGGCCGGCCAGGTCAACCAGGGCCTGGCCAACTCGGCGCTGTACCTCAAGGTGTTCGGCCACGCGGTGATCGGCTGGCGCTGGCTGGAGCAGGCGATCCGCGCCGAGCAGGGCCTGGCCAGGGGCGATGGCGGCGACGCCGACTTCTACCGGGGCAAGCTGCAGGCTGCGCGCTACTTCCTGACCTGGGAAGTGCCGGGCTGCCAGCATGAGCTGGCCATCCTCGAGGCGCGCGACGACACCTGCCTGGGCATGCGCGACGCCTGGTTCTAGATGCCGTCGGCGGCCCGCCCCGGCGGGCCGCGGCCGGCTGGAAAAATGTAATAACCTTTTTGACAGCGGGGCGAAGGCAGCGGTTAGAATCCCTGGCACGCGCCATGCATAACGGCGCACTCACCACCAGGCCAGGAGTACGCCGTTGGACGCCAGCGCCATCAACAATCTGTTCTTGATCGGCGCCCTGCTGGTGGCGGCCAGCATCCTGGTCAGTGCCTTCGGCACCCGTTTCGGCATCCCCATCCTGGTGATCTTCCTCGCCGTCGGCATGCTCGCCGGCGTCGACGGCCCCGGCGGCATCGTCTTCGACAACTACCCGCTGGCCTACCTGGTGGGCAACCTGGCGCTGGCCGTGATCCTACTCGACGGCGGCATGCGTACCCGCGTCTCCAGCTTCCGCGTGGCGCTGTGGCCGTCACTGTCGCTGGCCACCCTGGGGGTGGTGATCACCGCCGGGCTGACCGGCCTGGCCGCCGCCTGGCTGTTCGACCTGAGCCTGCTGGAGGGCCTGCTGATCGGCGCCATCGTCGGCTCCACCGACGCCGCGGCGGTGTTCTCCCTGCTCGGCGGCCGCGGCCTCAACGAACGGGTCAGCTCGACCCTGGAAATCGAATCCGGCAGCAACGACCCGATGGCGGTCTTCCTCACCGTCACCCTGATCGCCATGCTCGCCAGCGGCCAGACCGGCTTCAGCTGGGACCTGCCGATCCAGCTGCTGCAGCAGTTCGGCCTCGGCGCCGTGCTCGGCCTCGGCGGCGGCTGGCTGCTGCTCAAGCTGATCAACCGCATGGAGCTGGCCAGCGGCCTGTACCCGTTATTGGTAGTCAGCGGCGGCCTGATCATCTTCGCCATCACCACCGCGGTGGGCGGCAGCGGCATCCTCGCCATCTACCTGTGCGGCCTGCTGCTGGGTAACCGGCCGATCCGTTCGCGCCACGGCATCCTGCACATGCTCGACGGCCTCACCTGGCTGGCGCAGATCGGCATGTTCCTGGTCCTCGGCATGCTGGTCACCCCCCACGAGCTGCTGCCCATCGCCTTGCCGGCGCTGGGTCTGGCGCTGTGGATGATCCTCTTCGCCCGACCGCTGTCAGTGCTGCTCGGCCTGCTGCCATTTCCGGCCTTCCACGACCGCGAGAAAGTCTTCATCGCCTGGGTCGGCCTGCGCGGCGCGGTGCCGATCATCCTCGCGGTGTTCCCGCTGATGGCCGGGCTGCCCAATGCCCAGCTGTTCTTCAACGTGGCCTTCTTCATCGTCCTGGTCTCGCTGCTGCTGCAGGGCACCAGCCTGCCGCTGGCCGCCCGGCTGATGCGCGTGACCGTGCCGCCGGAGCCGGCGCCGGTGTCGCGCGCCGGCCTGGAGGTGCACCCCACCAGCCAGTGGGAGCTGTTCGTCTACCGCCTGGGCGCGGAGAAGTGGTGCATCGGCGCCGCCCTGCGCGAGCTGAACATGCCCGAGGGCACACGCATCGCTGCGCTGTTTCGCGGTCGCGAGCTGCTTCACCCGTCCGGCAGCACGCGCCTGGAGGCCGGCGACCTGCTCTGCGTGATCGGCCACGAGGCCGATCTGCCGGCACTCGGCAAGCTGTTCAGCCAGGCGCCCAAGCGCGGTCAGGACCTGCGCTTCTTCGGCGACTTCGTCCTCGAAGGCGACGCCGAGCTGGGCGCGGTGGCCGCGCTCTACGGCCTCAAGCTGGAAGGCGCCGAAGGCCAGTTGCACCTGGGCCGCTTTATCGCGCACAAGGTGGGCGGCGAACCGATCGTCGGCGACCAGGTGGAATGGCAGGGCCTGACCTGGACGGTGGCGGCGATGGACGGGAACAAGGTGCGCAAGGTCGGCGTCAAATTCCCCGAAGGCAGCCGCCCGGGCCCCGGGCTGTTCCTGTAACAGGCTCGTCGCACCAGCGTCGCAGCCGCGAGCGCGCCGGACTCTGCTAGCATCGCAGCTGCGCACGCCCCTCCCGCGAGGGCCGGCGCGGCGGCGCCTGCGGCGGCCGTCCTACACTGTCATCGTCCCATTCAGCAGATCCCACGACCATGTCCCTGTTGCGCCTCCCGTTCGTCGCCGCCCTGCTCGCCCTGTGCCTGAGCATTCCCCCGGTTCTCGCCCAGGAGCCGCCCAAGGCCGAGAGCGTGCAGCAGAGCCTCGACGGCCTGGCTGATCGCAAGTTGCCGGAAGCCGAGCAGCTGGCGCTCAAGCAGACCCTGGAGCAGACCCTGCGCCTGCTCAAGGACCGCGAGGCCAGCGAGCAGCGTCTGGCCGACCTGCGCACCCAGCTGGAAAACGCCCCGCGGCTGATCGCCGAAGCCCAGCGCGAACTCGCCCAGCTCAAGGCCAGCCAGCCGGCGCCGCTGGCCGAGCGCCACGCGCGCACCGCCCTGGCGCAGCTGGAGCAGCTGCTCGGCGAACGCTCCAGCCAGCTCAGCGAGTGGAACAAGGCGATCATCGAGGCCAACAGCCTGGTGATCACCGCGCAGACCCGCCCCGAGCGCGCCCAGGCCGAGATCAGCCAGAACCAGGCGCGCAGCCAGCAGATCAACAACAGCCTGAAGAGCGACCGCGACAACGGCAAACCGCTGAGCGCCGAGCGCCGCGACCAGCTCGCCGCGGAACTGGCCCTGCTCACCGCGCAGACCCAGCTGCGCCGCCAGGAGCTGGCCGGCAACAGCCTGCTGCAGGACCTGGGCAACGCCCAGCGCGAGCTGCTCGAGGAGCGCATCAAGCGCGCCGAGCAGGAACGCCTGGAGCTGCAGAGCCTGATCAACGAAAGGCGCCGCGCCGAATCCGAGCAGACCGTCGCCGAGCAGTCGCGCGAGGCCGAGCGCGCCGGCTCGGACAAGCTGCTGGCACGCGAGAGCACGCGCAACCTCAAGCTTTCCGACTACCTGCTGCGCGCCACCGAGCGCCTCAACCAGTTGACCGAGGAAAACCTGCAGACCAAGCAGCAGCTGGACAACCTGGTGCAGGCCGACCAGGCCCTCGACGAGCAGATCGGCGTGCTGCAGGGCAGCCTGCTGCTGTCGAAGATCCTCTACCAGCAGAAGCAGGCGCTGCCCAGCCTGACGTTGGAAGACAGCAAACTGGCCGACGAGATCGCCGATATCCGCCTGTACCAGTTCGAGCTGGGCAAGCAGCGCGAGGAGATCGGCAATCCCGAGGCCTATATCGACCAGTTGCTCGCCGGCCAGCCCGCCGAGGAGGTCACCGCCGAGCTGCGCGCCACCCTGCGCGAGTTGCTGAGCACCCGCCGTGAACTGCTCGACCGGCTCAACCGCGAGCTCAACGCCCTGCTCAACGAATCGATCACCCTGCAGCTCAACCAGAAGGAGCTGCACAGCACCGCCAGCAGCCTGCGCGCCACCATCGACGAGCAGATGTTCTGGATTCCCAGCAACAAGCCGCTCGACCTCGAGTGGCTGAAGGGCGCGCCGCGGCGCCTGCAGCAGCAGCTGGAAAGCCTGCCCTGGGGCGTGGCGCTGAAGGAGCTGGGCGCCGCCCTGCTGGAGCGGCCGCTGGTGTTCCTGCCGTTGCTGCTGCTCTGCGCCTTCATTCTCTGGCGCCGCCAGTACCTGTTCGCCAAGCTCGGCGGCCTGCACGACGACATCGGCCACTACAAGCGCGACAGCCAGCTGCACACGCCGCTGGCGCTGGCCCTGAACCTGGCCCTGGCGCTGCCCGGCGCGCTGTTCCTCGCCCTGTGCGGCTACGCTCTGCTGATGGACGCGCGCGGGCAGAACCTCTACCTCGGCGCCGCGCTGTACGAGATGGCCCAGGCCTGGCTGGTGTTCTACACCCTCTACCGCATCCTCTCGCCGAATGGCGTGGCCGTGCTGCACTTCCATTGGCCGCCGGCCAACGTCGCCTTCTTCCGCCACCATATCCGCAGCCTGGGCCTGGTGGTGATGGCCCTGGTCGCGGTGACCAGCGTCGCCGAGCACCAGCCGGCCAGCCTGGCCGGCGACGTGATCGGCATCGGCGTGGTGCTGACCTGCTACGCGCTGATGGCCTGGCTGCTGTTCCGCCTGCTGCTCGGCGCGCCGCTGCGGGAGCACACCTCGGCGCTACGTTCGAGCGTCGGCCTGCTGTTCAGCCTGCTGCCGCTGGCGCTGATCGCCGCCGTGGCGTTCGGCTACTACTACACCGCGCTGAAGCTCACCGACCGCCTGATCGACACCCTCTACCTGCTGATCCTCTGGCTGGTGCTGGAAGCCGCCTTCATCCGCGGCCTCGGCGTCGCCGCCCGGCGCCTGGCCTACCAGCGCGCCCTGAGCAAGCGCCAGGCGCAAAGCAAGGACGGCAGCGAAGGCGAGACGGTGGTCGAGGAGCCGACCCTGGACATCGAGCAGGTCAACCAGCAGTCGTTGCGGCTGATCCGCCTGGCCCTGCTCGGCGGCTTCCTGGTCTGCCTGTACTGGGTCTGGGCCGAGCTGATCGGGGTATTCACCTACCTCGACACCGTGACCCTCTACGAATACAGCAGCGGCAGCGGCGAGGCCGCCACTCTGGTGCCGATCAGCCTGATGGACGTGCTCGGCGCACTGATCATCGTCGCCATCACCGTGGCCCTGGCGCGCAACCTGCCCGGCCTGCTCGAGGTGCTGGTGCTGTCGCGCCTGAAACTGGCCCAGGGCAGCGCCTACGCCACCACCACCCTGCTGTCCTATGCGCTGGTCGGCATCGGCATCGTCACCACCCTGTCCACCCTCGGCGTCAGCTGGGACAAGCTGCAGTGGCTGGTGGCGGCGCTGTCGGTGGGCCTCGGTTTCGGCCTGCAGGAGATCTTCGCCAACTTCATCTCCGGCCTGATCATCCTGTTCGAGCGCCCGGTGCGCATCGGTGACGTGGTGACCATCGGCAACCTGTCCGGCACGGTGAGCAAGATCCGCATCCGCGCCACCACCATCACCGATTTCGACCACAAGGAAATCATCGTGCCGAACAAGACCTTCATCACCGGCCAGTTGATCAACTGGTCGCTGAGCGACACGGTCACCCGCGTCACCCTCAAGGTCGGCGTCGGCTACGGTTCGGACCTCGACCTGGTGCGCAAGCTGCTGCTGCAGGCCGCCCAGGAGAACGCGCGGGTGCTCAAGGAGCCGGCGCCGCTGGTGTACTTCCTCAACTTCGGCGAAAGCACCCTGGATCACGAGCTGCGCATCCACGTGCGCGACCTCGGCGACCGCAACCCGGCCACCGACGAGATCAACCGCTTCATCGACCGCGAATTCCCCAAGCACGGCATCAACATCGCCTTCCGCCAGGTCGAGGTGTATGTGAAGAACCTCGAACGCGGCGAACACCAGCTCGAACAGAAGGACCTGATCAAGGCCGCCGCAGCCGGTGCGGCCAACGTGCAGACGCCGCCCCCGCCGGCGGCGACCTGAGCCATGGCGGAGTACGCGGTGAAACGCCTCGACCAGCTGAGCTTCGACAACCGCTTCGCCCGCCTCGGCGACGCCTTCTCCACCGAGGTGCTGCCCGAGCCCATCGAGCAGCCGCGCCTGGTGGTGGCCAGCGCCGCGGCCATGGCCCTGCTCGACCTGGCGCCGGAGGAGGCGCAGCGCGCGGAGTTCGCCGAACTGTTCGCCGGACACAAGCTATGGAGCGAGGCCGAGCCGCGCGCCATGGTCTACGCCGGGCACCAGTTCGGCGGCTACACCCCGCGCCTGGGCGACGGCCGCGGCGTGCTGCTGGGCGAAGTGGTCAACGCCGCCGGCGAACACTGGGACCTGCACCTCAAGGGCGCCGGGCAGACCCCCTACTCGCGCATGGGCGACGGCCGCGCGGTGCTGCGCTCGTCGATCCGCGAGTTCCTCGCCAGCGAACACCTGCACGCCCTCGGCATCCCCAGCTCGCGGGCGCTGTGCGTCACCGCCTCGGAAACCCCGGTGTGGCGCGAGCGTCAGGAGCGCGCCGCCATGCTGCTGCGCCTGGCGCCCAGCCACGTGCGCTTCGGCCACTTCGAGTACTTCTATTACACCCGCCAGCACGAGCAGCTGAAGATCCTCGGCGAGCATGTGCTGGCCTGTCATTTCCCCGCCTGCCTGACGCAGGACGAACCCTGGCTGGCGATGTTCCGCGAGGTGCTGGAGCGCACCGCCGGCATGATCGCCCACTGGCAGGCCTACGGTTTCTGCCACGGGGTGATGAACACCGACAACATGTCGATCCTCGGCATCACCTTCGACTACGGGCCCTACGCCTTCCTCGACGACTTCGACGCCGGGCACATCTGCAACCATTCCGACGACACCGGCCGCTACAGCTTCAGCAACCAGGTGCCGATCGCCCACTGGAACCTGGCGGCGCTGGCCCAAGCGCTGACGCCCATGATCGAAGTGGACAAGCTGCGCGCAACCCTGGAGCTGTTCCTGCCGCTGTACCAGACCCACTACCTCGACCTGATGCGTCGCCGCCTGGGCCTGCAGGGCGCCGAGGACGGCGACGAGGAGCTGGTGCAGCGCCTGCTGCAGCTGATGCAGCAGGGTAAGGCGAGCGACTACACGCTGTTCTTCCGCCGGCTCGGCGAACAGGCGCCCTTCGATGCGCTGCAGGTGGTGCGCGAGGACTTCGTCGACCTGGCCGGCTTCGACGCCTGGGGCCGCGACTACCTGGCCCGCTGCACCCGCGAGGGGGGCGAACAGGCCGAACGCCAGGCGCGCATGCACGCGGTCAATCCGCGCTACATCCTGCGCAACTACCTGGCGCAGCAGGCCATCGAGGCGGCCGAGGCCGGCGACTATGGCCCGGTGCGCGAGCTGCACGCGGTGCTGGCGCGGCCCTTCGACGAGCAGCCGGGGATGGAGCGCTACGCCCAGCGCCCGCCGGACTGGGGCAAGCATCTGCAGATCAGCTGCTCGTCCTAGGTTGGCTTGAGCCGGCACTCGACAGGGAGCGCCCCCGGCTATGCGTAGGCTTCGTCACGCTTATGTTGGGGGCGGCGAAGTGCTCCTCCGTGCCCTTATCCAATAAATCGAAAAGGCATATAAACCTTCTCAAACATTCTTAGACTATCTAAGCGAAGCCCACTATCGTGGCGACCTTGTGCGGCCGCCCAGCGCGGGCCCGATACCTCACACGAGATTCGACGCTAAGGATTTTCATGCCCTGGGACTCCCTGCCCCTGCTGTTCGTCGGCGCCCTGCTGATCTGGGTGCTGTATGCCTTCGTGCGCGAGAAATGGAGCCCGGACATAGTCGCCGCCATCGCCGTGGCGGCGCTGCTGGTCAGCCAGCTGCTGACCCCGGGCGAGGTGCTCAGCGTGCTGTCGAACTCGGCGCCGGTGACCATCGCCTGCATGTTCGTGCTGTCCGCCGCGCTGGAGCGCACCGGCTGCATCGACGCCCTGGGCAACTGGCTGGGCGAGCTGGTGGGCACCAGCCCGATCCGCGTGCTCACCGGCCTGACCGTCACCGCCCTGGTGATCTCCGCCTGCCTCAACAACACCCCGGTGGTGGCCATCCTCACCCCGGTGGCCATCGCCCTGGCGCGCCGCGCCGGCACCCTGCCGTCGAAGCTGCTGATTCCGCTGTCCTACGCCACCATCCTCGGCGGCACCCTGACCATGATCGGCACCTCGACCAACATCCTGGTCGACGGCGTGGCGCGCAAGGCCGGCCTGGAGCCCTTCGGCATCTTCGAGATCACCGGCGCCGGGCTGATCCTGGCCGCGGTCGGCATGCTCTACCTGCTGACCGTCGGCCACCGCCTGCTGCCCGATCGCGAAACCCTGTCCAAGCAGCTGCGCCCGGACCTGGACCGCACCTTCATGACCGAGCTGCTGGTGCCGCACGACTCGCCGATGATCGGCAAGACCCTGCACGAGGCCAACCTCAACGGCGGCAGCGGCCTGCAGGTGCTCAAGCTGTTCCGCGAGGAGCAGGAACTCACCGAGCCGGGCGGGGGCACCCTGCTGGCCAGCGGCGACCGCCTGGTGCTGCACGGCCAGGTCAAGGACGTGGTCGAGCTGCGCGAGAGCGGCCACCTGTCGTTCAACCGCGGCGACGCCTTCGAGACCATCAGCAGCCACGACGTGATCCTCGCCGAGGCCATAGTCGGGCGTAACTCGCGCTACAGTCACCGGCCGATGCGCGATCTCGACCTCACCGCGCGTTACGGCATCGCCGTGCTCGCCGTGCACCGCCAGGACGAGAACGTGCAGGGCAACCTCGACGAGTTCGAGCTGCAGTTCGGCGACGTGATGCTGGTCGAGGGCACCCCGGCGCAGATCAAACGCTTCGCCGACAACGGCGAGCTGATCAGCCTCAACGCCGTGCAGGAACGCGCCTTCCGCCGCGACAAGGCGCCGATCGCCATCGGCGCCACCCTGGCGGTGATGCTGCTGGCCGCCTTCGGCCTGATGCCCATCGAGGGCCTGGCGATCATCGGCGCGGTGAGCGTGCTGGCGACCCGCTGCCTGGACGTGGAAGACGCCTACAAGGCGGTGGACTGGAAGATTCTCAGCCTGATCTTCGGCATGCTGGCCATCAGCATCGCCATGGACAAGGTCGGCCTGGTCAGCCTGCTGGTGCAGAACGTCATGGGCTGGCTGCCCTGGGCCGGGCCGCTGCTGATGCTGAGCTTCATCTACCTGTTCACCTCGATCCTCACCGAGCTGCTGTCGAACAACGCCGTGGCGGTGCTGGTCACCCCCATCGCCATCGGCATGGCCCAGCACCTGGGCGTCGACCCGCGCGCCTTCGTGGTGGCGGTGATGTTCGCCGCCAGCGCCAGCTTCGCCACGCCCATCGGCTACCAGACCAACACCTTCGTCTACAACGCCGGCGGCTACCGCTTCACCGACTTCATGCGCATCGGCATCCCGCTCAACCTGATTCTCTGGGTGGTGGCCAGCTTCGTTATTCCGCTGTTCTGGCCGCTGACGCCGGTGTGACTTGATATCGAGCGGCGGCGGCTCCATCTAGCGGACATGTCCCACGGAGCCCGCCGTCATGTCCGATCCCCTGCTGATTCCCTGCCCGCACTGCAACGGCCTCAACCGCATCCCCGCCGCGCGCCTGGGCGACGCCCCGCGCTGCGGGCGCTGCAAGGCCG